>CAJXPE010000164.1 GCA_913057965.1 uncultured Marixanthomonas sp.
CGAGATGTAGAGAGGTCTCGTGGGCTCGGAGATGTGTATAAGAGACAGCACTGACCGAAATTGACCGAGTTAAGGAATATATCTCTAAAAAGCGAGAAAAGGCCAGAGAAACGCTTGAAATCACTCACGAAACGGTTTTAAAGGAGTTAGCCAACTGGGCGTTTTCAGATTTCACACAAACAATGCTGCTCTCCCCTGCTCAAATAAAGGAGCTACCTGAAGATATCAGGAAACTGATCACCAAGCATCGATATATCAAAAGGACATCTGGGAAACGGAAAAAGGTAACTGAAGAGATTATCGAACTGACATTTGTTTCAAAGGAAAGAGCAATGGAAATGATTAACCGGCACCTTGGATTCTATGAAGAAGACAACAGGCAAAACAATCCTAGCATCCAGGAGATCCTTTTACTGACACCAAAGGAAAGAAGAGCCAGAATAATTGAATTACGTAAAGAAGCAAAGAACAATGGACGCAAATAACGAATTACAGCTCTTAGAGTTTATAGAAAACATGGTGCCTCCAAACGTGGTACCGGTGGCTATGATTGAAGAAGATGATGAGCTCTTTCCTCTTATCCAGTTACCGGAAATAGTTCTCAATTACTTCAAAAGAATTAATGTAAGGTTAGATCTGGACGAAAACAACTGTATACACATAACAGCTTACAAAAAGTTACTGGATGATTACGAAATCAATCCTGGAGCTCCCATAGCGATCGTATTTAAAGAATACACTGATGATGAACTTAAAATCAACTGAAACAATGGATCCTAAAAAAGAATTAGAACTACTTGAATTTTTAGATGGCATACCGGAAACTCCAGATTTTGCGCCAATGCCAACTGTACGAAAAGAACATCCATTTATAAAAATCCCGTACACCATACAGGAGTTTTTTAACAAAGTGGAATACAAACCAAAGGTTGAAAAGGATGGTACCATGCACATTGATGACTATATGGAAGCTCTCACTGAGTTTGGCATTAAATTCTATGGACCGCTTATAATATCAAGAGCATCTACTGAAGAAATAAAAGATAAAAAGTAGGTTTTGTACCTACCAAAGGAACATTAAAATGACTAGAAAATCAATATTAACAAGGGTTACTGATTATTTCAGTAACACAACAGAATCAAAGTTCGTCACTTCCGACGATTTCACCCAATTGGATGAGGTCAGAATACTAATACTCCAGATGGCTTTTGATGATAAATCAAAAATAACACTTCAGCGTGGCCAGATCTTAGAAATTGTTTTTTCAGAACGATTCTTTTACGCATACATAAGGATGGCTTCATCTAAATCTTCTTTTAAAGTAATAGTGGATCAAATGCAGGCTTATGTTGTGGAAGTGGCACACAGTATAAACGATTTAAATTAAAATAATGATTGATTTTATAACATATGATATAGTCCGAATTAAGCTTTTGGAGTTTGTTGTAAAATATTCAAATCTAAATGAATTACAAATAGATCATTTTGTTCAAATCATCTACTCTACTTCTTTTAAAACCCACTATTACAAGCTTTTTAAGCAAGGAAAAACTAAAAATGAGATTATTGAAGGAATGAAATATTACACATTTAACATTCTACTCCCTAAAGAGCAATTAAACTAAAATTATAATGGCTGAACGTATAGAGATTTTTAAACTTGACATTGATATCGATTCTGTGATATCCTCATCAAAGGATTTGAAGGCCGAAACGGATTCTTTAAAAAGAAAGCTTGATAGCCTGAAAGGTACTACCAAGGAAAATTCACGTGAATACGTGGAATTGGAGGCACGATATAAATCAACTCGCAAAGAGTATAATTCATCTCAGCGCGAACTTGGAAAGCTGATTAACCTACAAGGCAAGGAGATTAAAACCATTGAGCAGGGAAGGAACGCGCTTTCCGTGATATCCAAGGAATGGGCAAAACAAGCAGACCTTTACGGTGAGAATTCAGATCAGGCATTGAAGTTGGCCAAAAAGAAAAAGGAACTAACCGACCAGCTCAAGAAAGAAGAAAAAGCCACCGGTGACACTTCTAGAAATGTAGGTAATTATGCTGAAGGTATGGGAGAAGCACTCAGAGGCACTTCCCTATTTGGTAATGAAGTTACTCAAGTTACAGGGTATTTAAGGGGTTTCCTTCCAGTTATTACAACAGTTAAAGATCAAACGTTGGCTGCCGGAAAACAAATGATCTATTCTGCAAAAGGAACGGAAGGACTCTCCAAAGCTCAAAGAGCTGCAGCAATTACAACAAACGTTTTTTCTGGTGCCTTAAAACTTTTAAGGGTTGCATTGATCGCAACCGGGATAGGAGCCATTATAGTCTTATTGGGTTCATTGGTGGCTTACTTCGGTTCTACCCAAAAGGGTATTGATAAAGTCAACAAGGTACTGGTTCCATTGAAAGTAGTATTTCAAACATTATTTGGTGTCCTTCAAGATGTAGGAGAAGCATTGGCCGGATTATTTACAGCTGATGGTATCAAACAATTCGGTAAGCTCATAGAGGATTTAATTGTCAAGAAATTTGAACAGGCTCAAAAGGTACTGGGCGGCATTGGTAAAATACTTACCGGTGATTTCAAAGATGGCTTTAATGATATCAAGGCCGTAGGCAATGAGGTAGTCGATGAGATTGAAACCGGATATGATAAACTTGTAAAAGTTGGAAAACAATTAGGAGAAACAATTGATGAAGCCTACAAACGTGGTCAACGTATACAGGAACTTAATATTGATATTGAAGAAAGCGAAAATCGATTAATATTATTACAATCCGAAGCCAATAAGAATATCAAGGAAGCCAATAAGATAGCTGAGGACCGTTCCAAATCTCAAAAGGAACGAGAGGATGCTGCAAGGCGTTCTGTTGAACTCAGTGAGGATCTATTGGAAGTTCAGAACGAGCAACTGGATAAGAAGATTGAGCAGATTAGACTCGAACAACAATCTAATGACACGAACCGTGAAGATCAAAAAGAACTGAACGAATTGATCGCTCAGAAAAATGAGAACGAATCCGCTGCACTAGAGTTGCAAACTACTCAGGTCAATAAACTGAACACCATACGACAAGAGATTGCTGCTGAGGCTAAGAAAGCGAGTGATGCTGCTATTAAGCGTAGCCAGACAGAACTTCAAATATACATCGCTCAACAAGGCGAAAAAGCTAAAGCACTTGAAAAAGAGATTGATATTGCCGAAAAGGTACGCGATGAAAAGCTAAGAATTTTAGCCGATGAATTAAGTATTGGCAAAAAGACAAGGGAAGAGGCACAACTTGAAGAGCTGGAAATAAAAAAAGAGTTTGCAGAAAAACAATCGGAGGCAACACTTAAAAACCTGAATCAGGAGCTCGATTTATATATTGCTCAGAACCGTTCCAAAATAGATAGTGAAACCCAATTGACAGATGATCTGGTTAAAGTTGAACAGGACCGTCAACGTGATATCTATTCTAAAAAGCTTGAAATACTTGAAAAGCAGAATGCAGACGGTTTACTTACTGAACAGGAATTTCTAACAGAGAAGCTGAACCTTCAAGCTGATTTCATTGAGCAGCAAAAGGAACTGGAACAATCCTTTAAAGATCAAAAAGCTGAACAAAAAGCTATTGAGAAAGAGAATGAGCTGATTGATTATGAGAATGAATTGGAGACTCGTAGGCTACGTGGTGAGAATGAATTCCAGATTGAACTTGATAGACTAAGCAAGGAACGTGAAGCCGCGGTAAAAGCCGCTAAAGAACGTGGTGTTGATGTTAATAAAGTTGAGGAGCTTTATTCTGAAAAGCGCAGAAAGATACACGAGGCTGAGCAAGCAGCTAAACTCGAAGGAGCTGAGGGTGTTTTAAATGGATTAGCTGATTTACTTGGAAAAGAAACTGCTGCAGGAAAAGCCGTAGCAATTGCCAAGGCAACCATTGACACATACAAGGCCGCCAACTTAGCACTATCAACATACCCGCCACCATTTGGAGCCATTGCCGCAGCTACTTCAGTAGCCGCTGGATTGGTGAATGTAGGTAAGATAGCTGGTGTGAGTGCTGATATCCCAAAAGCTGAGAAGGGTGGTTTGTTCGAGATTGGCGGTAAACGTCATAGCCAAGGAGGGACTAAATTTTGGGGTGAAGATGGAACTTCTTTTGAAGCTGAGAAAGGTGAACTAATTGGAGTGATGCAACGCAATGCAGCTGCAACCTTTATGAAGTATAACAATTCATTTGGTGGTGGCAGATCCAACGGAAACTATTTAGCCTCTGGAGGTATTGTATCAAGAGGTGGCGGTCAAACGGTAAAGGTAAATACTCAGCAAATTGACTATAAACTAATGGCCTCACTGTTACAAGAATCCCTCCAACAATTGCCACGTCCAGTGGTTGCAGTTGAAGACATAAATACTGGCCAGAAAAAATATACAGACGTCGTAAATGGCGCGAACCTTTAATATTAACTAAATCATTATATACAATGGATTTTATACCAGAAAATCAGAAACAAGAAGAAGCTTTTGAATTGGCTTCACAACTATGCAACGTACTCAATGAAGGAGTTCAAAAAAAGCTTTTAGAACAGGTGGGTGTGCACAACTTTGCTACGAATTCAAAGTTGATTAATGCCACTGTAGGCTCTAAAGGGGTTTACGTTGATACGAACGGAATAAGTAAACTTTAAATTTAATTACAATGACAACGACAACAGACAAAGAATTCAAACCTCAACTGCTTTACAAAGATGAAAGTAGAATTAAGGAAATTTTAAAACAATCTGACGACACTTCAGAAAAACTGAATCAAGCTCTCGATGTGGCCACTAATTTTATAGGTGGTGATCTTAATGATGAGGACAAAGAAAACATCCTTTTAGGTGGATTCGACAAAGCTATGGAAATGATCAGGGCAAAGTATCAGTTCCCGGATGCTGATGACGAATTCAATTTAAAATCAATGGGAAAAGATGCGGAACCGGTGGAGTTAGCTTTGAGAAGCTCTAAATCTCTTTACAGGGGTTTTGAATACGATACCTTAAATGGAAAAGTAATTCTTTCTGGTAACGGTAAAAAGAATATTGAAGAGGGAGCATGCACTTATACAAAGAATGAAGCTCAGAATGCGGCGTTTGACCTAGCAAAGCGAATTTGCAAGAACCTCAACGAAGCTATGAGCTATGGATTCATTGATTCTTCAGATCAGACACCTATCGCCCAGGGGGTGAAATTGACAAAATACTCTACTGAAACTAAGAACTATGTGCCTAATGTGAACTTTTTAAAACATATAGATCCCTTTGGCGGTATCAGGAGCTCTGGATATTAAAAACTAACTTCTTTATTTTGGATTGATTGGCCGTTAATAGCGGCCTTTTGCTTTTTAAAAGTTAAATTTTACCTTTACAAAAGCTAAAAAATACTTAATAATTGACTTATAAGTCAATTATTGACCTATATTTGCATAAACAAATGAATTGTTTTCTTTCTAAAATTCAGGAATTATCTGGTCCAAAAGCTACAATTTATACCATCTCTCTAGATAATGGTACAGATACTTTATTCAATAGATTTTTAGAAGAAAATAGCAAAGATGCTGAATCGGAAATAATTAATATAGTTGAAAGAATTAGAGTAATTGGCAATGAAACCGGCGCTAAATTTCATTTTTTTAAACACAAAGAAGGAGAGTTGGGGGACGGCATTTGTGCACTTTATGACATTCCAAAAAAAAACATACGTCTTTATTGCGCAAGGTACTCTACTGGTACAATAATTATAGGCGGAGGTGGACCTAAGGCAAAAAACATAAAAGCTTTTCAAGAAGACAGTAAATTAAAAAATGAGAATTATTTTTTAAGAGAGGTTATAAAACATCTGACTGAAAAAATGAGAGATGGCGAAATAAAATTAATAGAAAAAGACACAAACATGGAGTTTGAAGGGGAGTTTAAACTTGAAATTCCTAATTCTAATATAACAGAATATTTCGAAAACTAATTTTCAATGGGAAAAAAGAAAAAAAACAACATAATAGCAGACATTTTAAGCAAGTCTGAAAAGAACAAAACCTACAAAAGGACAGAAAATAGAATGATCCTAGCATCAAAAATATTAGAGGCTATGGATAGAAATGGAATTACTAAATCTGATCTTGCTGAACTATGTAATAAGGATCGTTCCACTATTTCTAGATGGCTTAGTGGAACACACAATTTTACATCAGACACTCTTTTTGAAATAGAAGAGGTATTAGACTGTAATATTTTTGAAGATTCAAATTCTGAGGTAGTAAGTCAGTCTTATAATGTTAATTTTCAGCTATTTGCTAGTCATACAACTAAAGAAACGTATAAAAATACAACACAAACTACAGTTAATAAATATCCTGTAACAACTGGAAATTGCTAATCGAAAATGAGCAAAGAGAAAAAAAATAGTTCTCAAATAGAGTTTGGACTAGTCAACATCGATATTTTAAAATTTGCACTTTATGAGGTCGAAAAAGTAAATATTGATGTTGATATAGTAGGCTTTAATATTGATATAAATGGTGAAACAAATAAACCTAAGGATCAAATAAATGTTACTACAAAAATTACAATTTTTAAACTTAAAAAGGATAAAAAGAAAAAAAACATTGCTGAATTAAAAACTAGATTTACTTATAATGTAGTTGCTGTCTCTTATACACATCTGACGCTGCCGACGACTCCTTAC
>CAJXPE010000165.1 GCA_913057965.1 uncultured Marixanthomonas sp.
TCGGCAGCGTCAGATGTGTATAAGAGACAGCATAGGTATTTTGTAGAATAATTGGTTTTTGTAATTTTAATTTTCATTACATTTTTTTTAATTAGTATATGTTGCTATCTTTCTGATTGGCATTAGATATAACGATTATGTATATGGATCGCGCCGTTCGTGAAAATACAAAATTTATTTGGTAAATCTGTGAGGACTTCCCAGATAAGCACATAACTAGTTAATACGGTATTGTAGCCAGTTTTTATTTCAATTAAGTGTGTTTTTCAACTTTAGTTTCTTTTGCTTTTCCTAAGCAGAAGGCAAAACTTACTTCAAAAATTCCTGCGATTATAAGGATAATCCAATTCATTAGTAGGTGTTTTAGTTGTTAAGCCCTTCAATATGTATGTTGTAAGTATCTAATAATCCCGTTACATCGGGCATAGAAAATAGCGCTCCTTTTAGTTTGTTGCGTTGCGGATTAATAGAATAGTTGGTTGATGTTCTAAAATCAGCCTTTTCTAAATTGGAGGTATCAAAAATGGCTCGCTGCAAATCACATTGTTCCAATGTACAGCCGCTGAGGTTGCTTTCGGTAAAATCTACTTCTAATAATTTACAGTTGCTAAAACTGCTACGGGATACATCCATTTTATAAAAAGAAGCATGATTTAGCTGGCATTTAATAAACACAATTGAAAAACCAAACGTACTACAGGTCTCAAACCGTAATCCCCATAACTTGCAGTTGGTGAAAGTTACATCTTGCAATGCCGTTTTGTTCAGTTGTACGTTGCTTATATTACAATCTATAAACTCACATTCAATAAAGCGAAAATCACTCAAGTTTGCATTGGAGAAGTCACATTGATTAAAAGTACAGCCCTCATAATCTCCTTTTGGAAGGGGTTCTTCGGTGGCATTGTGTTTTGTGAAAGTTTCATCGGTATGATATGCCGGCGACATGCAATTTCTTATTTTTTAGAATTATTTTTTCCAATTCTGAAGTCGGTCAAGGTATAAATAGCTTTCAACAAACTTTTTATGTTCAGGACTGGTCATCTTTTCCACTAAAGTGAGGGCAGAAATATAACTCGCCAAGTTTCCGTTGGAGGATAAAAATTTACCGTCTTCCACGAATGTCACCAAACTATCGTTCTGCACTTTTAACTTCGGGTAATCTTTTTGCAATTGTTCGCCTCCACCAATCCAAGTAACGATTTTGTGTCCGTCCGCAATTCCAGATCTTCCAATTAATTGAGCACCGGCGCAATTGCTAACGGTATATTTGGTTTCCTTGTTTTTCTCTTTAATAAAATCTACAATTTTTTTGTTGTGTACTTGTGCATACATATCGTACGCACTAGGCACAAACAAGGCTGTTAATTTAGGGCAGTTATCAAACGTATAATCTGGAACAAAGTGCATGCCTTCTTCGGTCGTGATGGGCTGCATGGTTTCGGCTATGCCAATGACGTTAAAAAGTTGCTCGCCGGTCTCTGATGGTTTTGCAAAAACATCCGATGTTGCAATCACTTCACTTTGTAGCACGCCATTATACATTAAAAGTCCAATGGTTGGCAATTCAGCTTTAAAAGGTTTTAGGTGTTTGGTTAAGGTGTCTGTCGCTTTTTCTGTTTGACTAATGGGTGTAGTTTCGGGTGTTGTTTTTATTTTTTCATTGTTACAACTGTATAAAAGAGTTGCAACCATTAGAACTGATATAATTCCTCTTGCGCTCATACTATTTTTATGTTTTTGTTTAACAAGTAATGGTGCCAATAACCACGTCTTGAATTTAGCAATTATAAAAATAATGATTTTAGAGCAGGGATTCGTGATATTTTAGGAAGCGTCGTTATACCCAGTTATTTATTTTTAAGTGCAGGAATTATTCTGTCTCGCAAAACTCTATAAGTGGACATTTCTGGCTCACTATTAATATTCCAGCCATTAAAGACGATTATTAACTGGTATGCTGGCGCCACCATTAAATACTGACCTCCATATCCGTTGGCCGCATAAATATTGGTTTTGCCATTATCCGTGTATTCAGGAATCCACCATTGATACCCATATCCTGTTACATCTCGCCATTGCGGTTTTACGTTTTTCAGTAAAGGGCTTGTTGATGTTGTGACCCAACTTTCAGACACAATTTGCTTACCGTTCCATTTTCCTTTATTGAGAAATAATCTGCCAATTTTAGCCAAGTCTTCAGCCTTAAGATATAAACCTCCTTCTGTATCAATTTCTCCATCAGGCGTTTCTTTCCAATAGTATTCTGTGATGCCGAGTGGCTCAAATAATTTTTCCTCTGCCCATTTATCGATTCGTTTTCCAGTAATGGTTCTAACGATCTTACCTAAAAGCACGGTTCCTCCACCATTATACACAAATTTTGTTCCTGGTATGGTATCCATAGGTTTGCTCAGTACATAGTCTATCCAGTTGTCGCTTGATTCCAGCCTAAAACAGTCATTTGTAGTGTCATTATGATCAGTTTCTTCATTCCATTGTAATCCACTTCTCATCGTCAATAAATCTTCAATGGTTATATTTTGCTTTCGCTTATCCTGAAAATCAGTATCATAACCAGTCAACAAAGGCATTGCTTTGTCGCTAGTATTATAATCTTTGTTCAAATCCAACGCAATACCTAAAAGGATTGATGTGATACTTTTGGTTACAGATTGAAGGGTGTGCAATTCACTTTTCTTGTAATAGGGATGCCAATCTGTATTATTGAAATTGTATTGATGATTGGTGGTGTCATATTTTTGAACAATGGTTTCATAATCCTGTTCATATTTATAATCTGCCAATAACGCGTCATTTTGTATGACCATAAAACGGTCAATTAATCCATAATCTCCGTTATTTATTTCTGAATTAATAGAATCAATCACGGCGGAAAGGACATTTTGAGAAGGTGTCTTTTGTATATCTTTAGTTGCGTCTTTATTTTTTGATTTACAACCAATTAATGCAACTATAAGCAAAATTGAAAATGATAGTGTTATGATTTTATTTATAGCTATTCTCATAATTTTTGTTTTAATTGGGTGTAACGGCTCGTATATGAAGCGTAGCGACCGAACGGAGGTGTTATTTCATGTCCATTGTTAGTAGCTTTATTTTTCATCAAATGTAAACTTCACATGGCCAAACAAATTGGGCGAACCTGGAGTAGTCCATAAAATAGGAAATCCCTTTTTCGGAATACTTATAATGGAACCTATAATGGTGTTGCTATTGAGTATAGGCGGAGTTGATTTTAATTTTCTCAATCCTTCATAATCTATCGTGTTAGCACTGTCTCTTAAAACTTTATTAGCTAGATTTAACCTTGCATGAGTATAGCCAAAGCTACTATCGTTTACAGCTTCATCTATCTGGTAAATAACAGGAGCGTTTTTTTGAAGGGTATGATTGGTATGCGCTATATATTGCTGTTTCTTATTGTCAATAACTTGAATAGTATTTTCCCAAGTTTCTACTGTAATTGCAGTTTCTCTATCGGCAATTAAGTAATTCATTGAGGTTCCAAAATCTACCTTTTTGAGATATTCAAGGGATTCGGTAATGTTCTTTGACTCCAGTATTTTTCGGACATTAAATGAAACAGGAATTCCGGTATTAGATACAGGCAGATCAATTATTGTATTTATTCCTACCGCAACACCATAATTGTTAACTCCATTTTGACCAATCTGACCAGCAAATGTTTGTTGGAGGATGACTAAATCTGAATTTGGGTACTTAATTTTTAAAACAGTTACTGCACCTTTATGATAACTAGGAAGATCATTATTGTGTGTAAGGAAATTTGCTTGGTTTTCTCTGCCAAAAACACCTGTTGTGGTGCAATTTCCTTCATTTGTCTTAAAATGATTGCCAGCTTCTAAATAAGAATAGAACTCATCAAAACTTTGATAAGAAAAAAGCTTATCAAAATCAACTTGAGCTCCATCAACAATTCCTTGAAACTCATTAAATAATTCAGGTAATTGGTCTTTGACTGATTGCATATATCCTTTACCAGTCGCAAATTCAGAAATGGCTTCTTCAGGAACTTTTATCGTTGTATTATCCGCTATCCAGTTTTCAAAATTCTTCAAAGACCTTTTGATGACAAACTCTAAAGCTCTTCCATGCTGAAAGCCTCTTTCGTATGCAGTAGCACCATCCAATTCTAAATAGTATATCCCTTGTCTGAACTCGACAGTAGGTATTTTTATCTCCTTAGTTTCCTTTATTTGTGATGCTGCCGAATAACTAACACTTAGTAAAAGAACAAATAGTACCGTATATTTTTTCATATTTAGAACTTTAACCATCAGGTAATTTTGTCATTTTATTGCCAATCCTAATGGTTTTGTATCTGTCTCGTAGCGTGTAAGTTAGTGATTATTTTCGGATTAAACGCAAGCTAATTTTTTAAATACGATGTTGCCATATGTTTTTTCGCACGATGCTTATTCAGATTTAACTTCAATCAGAGATTTCATTTCTACAACAATTGTTTTAGCCCATAAATCGCCAACTCGTTGATTTTTATCCGTATTCTTAATCGTTATAATCCCAACTAATCCGAAAAAGAACATATCAATTGGGTCAAGTAAATGACGTTTAAAAGATTCTCCGAAAGTTAGTTTTCGGTTTATTCCACTTATTGGAATTGCTTTTAACCCAACTAATGAATTCCCCAAAGTTCCTCCAAACCCACTTTCCAAGCCGACTGTCATTATCAACCAAAACATAATTGGAATTAATACTGGCGCACCATTTAATTCATAAGTTCCTTCATTATTTGGTTCTCCAATTGCGAAAACCATAAAAAATGTAAAGCCATAGATTATTAGATAATCAATAAATCCTGCTAAAATTCGGTTTCCAATATTCGGTTCAGTTTTAATTTTAGTAGTCAAATTTGTTTCGTTCATCGGTTTTTAAATGTATAGTAACGGTCTTTTATTTGGCTTGTAGCGTGTAAGTTAGCGATTATTTTTCGGTTGGATACAAGCCAAATTTAAAAATTTTACGACTTTTCAGAAATGCCCAAACCTTAGTGTTAGTAACTACTTGCGCTTTTTTTTATATGTATTGTTACCATACGTTTTTATTCCACAACTTTATTAAAACTCTGGCTTAAACCATCTATAAATTGATGCGTTTTTTTATCAAATCCAATGATATTGCCTAAACTATCTCTTTTGAAGTGAAACCATAATTCTGCGTCTGTGTCATAAAAAACATCTTTTTCGTATGCGTAAATCGGAATTGGGTCACGAACAATATTTCTGCGAACAATTTGAAATTTCATAGTGTCATTTTCAATTAAGATGTTATTCCAAAACACTTTGCTTTTTTCAAAAAGAAAGTTGCCTACATACTCTTGTTTGTCATCTAACGATATGTCATTTGTTGTTAAAAACTTATTACGTTGAACACGTCTTTCCTTTAGGTTATATTTATCTCCGTTTTTCAGGACATAGAATTTATTTCTTCCCGTTTCCAGCGTATCAATTTCATTAAAATACGGCGACCAAAAGGTATGGTCATAAATTGCGACATATTTGTTGCCTATAACTTCAAATTCATTCCCTTGTACGATAATAGCGGTATCTTCATCAATTCCAATTCCTAATAATTCTGGTCGTTCCTCTAAAAGCGTGAACATATCGTATTGCCGATTTCGGTAAAGATGATGTTGGTCAAAAGCGGTATTTGTTACAAAGCCAAATCCAACTTCAGGATTGCTTATGATGCTGTAATTTCCATTCAAGTCTCTGCCACCTCTGGCCAAATATGAACCTTGTATTGATGCTCCTGCCGAAGCACCACCAATTATACCGTTTCGGTTCAGTACTTCAAGTAATTCTTTATGAGTTTTAGTATTCAGATAGGCATCGGCCATTCGCCATTGTCTGCCTCCTGTTAACCAAACTGCTGTTGCAGTTTTTAAAGGCTTAACAAATTCGTCGCTATTAGCTATAATACGATCTCTCGTGTGTATAAATTGGATGTCCTTAAATCCAATAGACTTGAATTTTCTTTCCAGAATTTTAAACTCAGGGTCATAGTTGATTGAATTTTCGTCAAATGCTGTTGGTATGACTACAAGTGTTGCAGATTCTCCACCAGCCAAATCATAAAACACGTTCCACATTTGGTCAGTCATTCCATCATTCTTTCCGCCACCACCTATTAGTAGTGTTCCGTTTTTTGGACCGATAGACTGGCTTTTACTTTTGTTGGTCTCTTTTATAGAATTTTGGCAAGAAATAAATGAAATTAGAAGTATTGCTAAAGAGAGTTTTATGAGGATTTCCAATTGTGTTTTCTTTATGTTTATTTAAACGCCGAATGTTTCTTTAAAATGGATGGTGACGGTCTCGGCTATGAACAGTTGCGTGTGTTAGCACGGACTTTTCCAAATAAGCACTTACCAAAGCAATTAATTATACACTTTGTTGGCAACTGGCTTTTATTCCGATTAACAGTTTCCACAGGTTTCATTTGGTTCAGCGTTTAGTAATTCCGTTCCGCATTTTTCACAGTTCCGTTTTTCATCAGTCCAATATCCAGTTCGAGTAAATAATTCAACCGATTCAGTCTATTTTTTATATTCCACGCTTTCAAAGTCAACATCTCCATTTGAGTCAGTTGGTGGTTCAGGTTGATTTCCATTTAAAAATCCATTTATCCAATATTTTGAATATTCCGACAT
>CAJXPE010000166.1 GCA_913057965.1 uncultured Marixanthomonas sp.
CTACACGTAAGGAGTCGTCGGCAGCGTCAGATGTGTATAAGAGACAGCTATAATAACAATGAAAAAGTAATGTCAATGAAACGTGTTCTAAAGAAGAATGACCAGCCTGTAATGCAAAAAATACTGTTTTTAGTATTGTGTTTAGTATGTTTAACTTCTTACATAACGCCTCCAATTGCCTTATTACTGGGAATAATTCTTGCCCAAACAACGGGCAATCCTTTTGAAAAAATAACAGCCAAAGCAGTGAGTTGGTTGCTTAAATTAGCAGTAATAGGCTTGGGTTTTGGCATGAGTGTTTCCAGTGCCTTACAAGCAGGAAAAGATGGATTTATATTAACTGTAAGTTCTATTGTTGTTACGTTAACACTGGGAATTTTATTAGGAAAATTATTTAAAATCGATAAAAAAATAGCTCAGCTTGTTTCATCGGGTACTGCTATTTGTGGAGGAAGCGCTATTGCTGCAATCGCTCCAGTTATAAAAGCAAATTCAAAACAGATTTCTATTTCTATTGGAATAGTTTTTTTGTTGAATGCGCTGGCTTTATTTATTTTCCCTGCAATTGGCCATTATTTTGAATTATCCCAACACCAATTTGGCGTTTGGAGTGCCATTGCTATTCACGATACAAGTTCGGTAGTAGGAGCTGCCAATGAATACGGAAGCGAAGCTTTACAAACGGCTACGACAGTAAAACTAGCTAGAGCGCTATGGATTTTACCCGTTTCAGTGCTTTTTGCTGTTTATAAATCAGGAAGTGTCAAAAAAGTAAAGGTTCCTTATTTTATCGGTTTATTTATTCTTGCCATTATTGTAAACACATATATTCCAGGTGTGCAATATGCAAGTCCATATATTGTTTCTTTAGCTAAAATAGCGCTGACTGTTACTCTATTTTTAATTGGAACCAATCTTACCTATTCTTCTTTAAAAAAAGTGGGTATAAAACCCTTAGCATTGGCTGTATTGATTTGGGTATTTATTTCAATTGCTTCTTTAGTTGTTATTATGAAAACCGTACTATAAGAACAAAAAACAAGAGAGTTTTTAAAATACTTCAAAAACGTACCCTAATAACCAATACAAAATAATAAACACCACGATGGTACCAATGCAACCGCATTTGCCGCCACCAATTTTTTTAGCGCCCCAAGCTGCGGCTATAATTCGTAAGAGTTTTTGCATATAATAATATTTTTATTTAACTGAAATAGCTCCAATACCAGCATTCCACAATTGCGTATTAAATTCTGGTATTTCGTTATTAAGTAATGTTTGACCTTTGGACTTTAAAGTACTCCACCGTGCGTCCAATTCTTTTTTACGTTCAAGTATAGGGGTGTTCACACTGGGTATATTGCTATCTGTCTGATTTAGTAAAAACAGGTATTCTGCGCTAAATTTATTGACAAAGTTTTCGACATCATCGTACGCTTGTGATTTACGTTGAACCATATCACTGTCCCAAGCTTCCATCTTTTCTAATAATTTTTTCCCTGCTGTAATTAGCGGTTGATCTTTGTTAGAATTTTCGAGTGTTTTAATAACTGCAGTAACTTGATCACTCGCATTTTTAAGTGTATTGATCATCGTGTGCATATCAGTTACTTTTTGTTCCATATCGGTCATTATAGTGTCATATGCTTCGTATTCTGAATCTGTTGTTTTGTAACCTGAAATCTTAGAAATTTCACCGGTTGTATTCACTGTTTTTCCATTCGCTTTTAAAGTAATAGTATAATTTCCTGGAGGAGCTTTGTGGCCATTAAAATTGGCTTCTATATAAACACCGGGTATTCCTGGAATTATTGGGTAACCTAAATTCCATACAAAACGATTTAACCCTTCTTTTTTAGACAGGGTAGGAGTAGGAGGAGCTCCACCACCATTGTGAGGAACATAATCTTTGTTCTCTTCTGAAGTAAATGTTCTAATAACGTTTCCATCATTATTTTTAATCGTCATAGTAATCGGGATCGAGTCTGCTATTTTAGGTAGGTTATAATAGAGAACCATCCCATTGGCCGGGTTCACACCAGTAAAAGCATTTGTAGCGCTCACATCACCATTGCTGCTTAACGGACTGCTCCAATTACCAAATAAAGCAGCATCTGGTTTGTATATGAAAACGTCATTCTGAGTTTGTTTATTTTTATATTGTGATAGAATTGAAATGTCATCTAGTATCCAAAATGACCGTCCAGAGGTAGCGACCAATAAGTCGCCTTGATGAATTTTTAAATCTGTAATGGGCGTAACGGGTAAATTTAACTGAAATGGTTCCCACGATTTTCCGTTATTCCAAGAAATATACATTCCTGTTTCTGTTCCAGCATATAATAATCCTTTTACGTTCGGGTCTTCTCTTATAACACGTGTGAAAGAACCATAAGGAATCCCCGAACTAATGTTTGTCCAACTTGTACCATAATTAGTTGTTTTATAAAGTGCAGGTGTTTTATCGTTAAACTTATAACGAGTGGTTGCTATGTATGCTGTAGCAGGGTCATGTGGTGATACCTCAATGCTATTTATTAGAGTTTCTTCTAACCCTTTGGGAGTTCTATTTTGCCAAGATTTCATGTTGTCTCTTGTAATGTAGACTAATCCATCATCGCTACCTGTATAAAAAACTCCTTTTTCATGCGGTGACTCTACTATATAACTTAAGGTTCCATAATTTTCAGCACCGACTGCTTCATTGGTATAAGGACCGCCGCCGTTTCCTTGTTTGTCATCTTGATTTCGGGTAAGGTCTGGTGATACTTCTTCCCAGTTTATACCCGTATCTGTAGTGCGCAACACAAGTTGGGCTCCGTGATAAAATGTTCCCGGTTCGTGTTGTGACCATATAATTGGGGCATTCCAATTGTAAAGATATTTCATGTTTCGAGCTTCTCGCCCTAAATATTGAATAGGAGCAGCCATAATGTTAGTGCTGGCTTTAGTTTCCATATCTAATGCTTCAATTGTGCCTAAGTAACTTCCTCCTAAAACATATTTTGGGTTATCAGGGTCGAAAGCCAAAAAAGCACTTTCTCCCCCAGCGGAATACGTCCAATCTTGTTCAGAAATATTACTTTTGCCTAAAGATAAACTAGCAATCTTGACAGACGTATTATCTTGCTGACCGCCATACAAGTTATATGGGAATTCATTGTCGGCATTAACCCTATAAAATTGTGCTGTTGGCATATTGTCTTGTCTAGACCATGTTTCTCCATAATTAAATGAAATAGCTGCTCCGCCATCATTAGCAATTACCATGTTTTTTGAATTATTGGGATTAATCCAGAGATCGTGAAAATCCCCATGGGTGCCTGTAATTTCTTCCCAAGTTTTACCACCGTCAATAGAGCGTAAGGCAGGGGCGCTTAATACATATACTACGTTTTCATTATTTGGATCTGAAAAAACCTCGGTGTAGTACCAAGCTCGCTGTGTTAATCGATTATCACCACTTACTTTACTCCAATTTTCCCCAGCATTATTTGAAACAAACAGTCCACTTTTATCTTTTTGAGTATCGCTCTCTATTAAGGCATAGACTTTATTTGAATTAGTACGATTAACGGCTATAGCCATTTTTCCTTTCTCTTCTGGTAAGCCTTTGTGTATTTTCTTCCACGTATCTCCACTATCGGTAGATTTGTATAACCCACTACCGTCACCGCCACTTATTACTTTCCAAGGCTTGCGTTGGTGGTGCCACATGGCGGTATAAAGCACATTGGGGTTATTCATATCCATTGAGAGCTCAGTGCTTCCTGTCATTTCATTTACATACAATACCTTCTCCCAAGTTGTACCGCCATTGATAGAACGATATACACCACGTTCTTTTGTAGGACCGTGTAAAGCTCCTTTAGCAGCTACATACACGATATCTGGATTAGTGGGGTGTATGACAATCCGTGATATTTGTTGGGTTTTATCTAAGCCTATTTTCTGCCAGGTTTTTCCAGCATCGGTAGATTTATACACTCCATCACCATAGGAGGTCATTACGCCTCGAACTGCGTGTTCTCCCATGCCACAGTACACAATATTCGGATTGGATTCTGAAACAGCAACAGCGCCAACAGAGCCCGTTTTAAAATATCCATCTGAAATATTTTCCCATCGTTGCCCAGCATCTTCGGTTTTCCATAAACCGCCACCCGTTGTTCCCATATAATAGGTAAGTGGATTATTAACTACACCACTGGCGGTGACAGAACGGCCACCACGAAACGGTCCAATATTTCTATATTTTAAAGGTTGAAAATAGTCATTAACATTTTGTGCAAGACTAAAGAAAGCGATAAAGAACAATAAAAAACTAAAGTAGAATTTTTTCATGTTTATGAGGTGTTACTTCTATAAAGATACAATAAAATAGATCTTTTTTGAATCTTCTTTATTGCCTCCTAAAACTAAACGCTGCGGTTTAACATAAAAAAAATCCCGCTTTGTGCGGGATTCTATATTTTATAAAATGAAGCAGCTTAGTTTTTCAAACTCTCTACTTTCTCCTTAGCAGTTCCTTTTAATTGATCGTACTTTTCAGACAATGAAGATTCAACATCTTTGGCTGTATCTTTAATTTTATCACCCGCAGTGTTAACTTTAGATTTTAATTCTTTTTTTTGTTCAGGCGACATTCTCTTATATTGCCACCACGCAATAGCTCCAGCTCCTAATCCTACCAATGCTGCCGCTATTCCTTTTTTTTGTCCGTTTTTCATAATTCTTTTTGTTTTTTATTTATTGTTTAAGTGTGTATTAAAGATACGGCAATTTTAAGAGCAGCAATGCTTTATAGGGTACTTTAGTATTTTTTTATGTCGAAGTGTTAAAGAAAGAAGCAAGTATTAACAATCACCAAGTAAATTTGATTTTTTATATCTTTAAAAACAAAGGAATACTATAACACAAAAAGTTAAAAATATTAAGTAATTAATAAAAATTAATTACATTTAAAACGCTTTCATGTTAATTTACTTAGATAAGTTGATAGTGTAACTCCCCTGAATACTAAAACTTTTATGAATAAAGCTTATTTAAATCTTTTAGATAACCTTTCTGATATGGCATGTGTTATTGATCTTGAAGGAAGCGTTAAGTGGTTAAATGCTACAGCAATAAAAACATTGGTTTCTGAAGAGCGTCCACTTTTAAATACATTCTTCTCAACGCTTCTTGAGGAGGAGGATAGCAAACACTTTACCGATTTACTTGAAAAGGCAAAGGAAAATGATGCTTCCCAAAAATTCTCAGTAACCCATTATTTATCAGAAAATAATTCCATTGAACTAAATTGGAACTTTGTGTTTGACACAGACCAAAACGTTATATATGGTACTGCAAAAAATCCACTTGATAATGAAGCGAGGGTACAGATCCATTATTTAGATCAGTTAGAACGCAGCATAATGGAACAAACGGTTGATCCTTCGGCTAGTTTACGCACCATTTTAAATAATTATATGAAAGGATTAGAAGATATTTTTCCTGCACTAAAAGCTTCTATCCTTAAAATTAAAGATAACAAGGTTTGGCATGTAGCATCTCATTCGTTGCCAAAAGAATTTACGACTACCATTAATGACCAACCAATAGGCTCTAAAGCAGGCTCGTGTGGAACGGCTGCATATACCAAAAAAAGAGTCATTGTCTCCGATATAAGCACAGACCCTTTATGGGAAGAATACAAAAGCCTTGCGTTGCCGTTAAATTTAAAAGCCTGCTGGTCTCAACCTATATTTAATGCGAAAAAAGAGGTTGTGGCCACCTTTGCGAATTACTACGGAAGCATAAGGACTCCTTCAGAAAAAGAATTAAAAGTTTTTGAAAGATCCGCTTCTCTGGTCAGTATTATATTTGAACATTTTCAAAAAAAGTCTGAGCTCGAGTCTAAAAGCGAATTGTTTAGTTATGTTAATTTAGCTACAAACGATGCCATATACGATTGGAATATACTAGAAGATCACATTAAATGGGGTGAAAGTTTTTCAAGATTATTTGGATATGCATTGAGTAACAAAAAATACCCGCTCTCCAAATGGGAATCTTTAGTACATCCTAAAGATTTAAAGGGAAGCCTGCTTTCGTTGCAAACGTGCTTAGACGATCCATCTAGAAGTCGCTGGAATGCAAAATACCGATTTAAAAAAGCAGATGGGGACTATGCACATATAGAAGAAAAAGGATATATTATAAGAGATGATAAAGGAGAACCTATACGAATGATAGGCGTTGTAAGCGATGTGTACGAAACTTGGTTAGCAGAACAGAAAAAGGAAGCCTTAAAAATTTTCTCACATATTTTTAATAAATCAGTATCGCTACAAACTACGTTAGAAGAATTTAACCAAACCCCAATAAGTCAGACCATATTTTCTATTTCTGAAGTGTGGTTAACGAACACCAATAAAAATGAAATTAGCTGCTTTGCAATTAAAAGCAATACCGAATCAAAATCTTTTTTTTCAGGTGTAAAAGAGGCTTCCAAGCTACGTTTTGGAGAAGGGCTTCCAGGTAAAGTTGCAAAAACGCAAACCCCTATATTTTGGAGTATTGGTCAGAGAAATGAAGATTTTATCAGAGAAAAAGCTGCTATTGAAATTGGTATAAAGAATATAGTGGTTCTACCCATATATCAAAATAAACAAACACTGTCTCTTATACACATCTCCGAGCCCACGAGACCTCTCTACATCTCGT
>CAJXPE010000167.1 GCA_913057965.1 uncultured Marixanthomonas sp.
ATATTGGTCCTACGTGGTATTGGATGCCCGATGTGTTTGAACGCTTTTTTGCCGATTTTAATAAGAAGCCGTCCGATTATTACAATTTAATCAAGTTGAATCCGGCCTACAGTGTGTACTTCGGAAAAGAGGACCGCATAACCATTGGCGATACCTTAGAGAAAATTTGTTCCGCTTTTGAAGAAGAAGAAGCTGGAAGCTCAAAAAAATTAAAAAAATTCATTGACAAAGCACAAAACAACTACGATGTTGCTATAAAAGATTTGGTGTATAGACCGGGCGTTTCCCCTTTTGAATTGGTAACTCCCGTTACTATGAAAAAAGTAGGACAGTTTTTTAGCACCATCAGTAAAGAGGTCAGGAAAGAATTTGACAACCCTAAATTGGTTTCCATATTAGAATTTCCCGTACTATTTTTAGGGGCTAAACCTTCCAACACCCCAGCTTTTTATAGTTTTATGAATTATGCCGATTTTGGTTTAGGCACCTTTCACCCTAAAAATGGGATGTACAGTGTCATTGAAGGAATGAAATCGTTAGCTGAAGAATTAGGCGTAATCATTAAAACCGAACAAACCGTTGAAGAAATAATAGTTGAAGACAATACCGCTTCAGCTTTAAAAATAAATGACGAAATTATTACCGCTGATATTATTGTAAGTGGAGCAGATTATCATCATACGGAAACCCTATTAGAAAATAAACACAGACAATATTCTGAGGCATATTGGAACAAAAAAACCTTCGCTCCTTCTTCCTTATTGTTTTATGTGGGTTTTGATAAAAAGATTAAAAATGTAGATCACCATACGTTATTTTTTGATGTCGATTTTGAAGATCATTCAAAAGCTATTTATGACGATCCACAATGGCCAGAAAAACCGTTGTTTTACGCTAGTTTTCCTTCAAAAACAGATAGTAACGCTGCACCTGAAGGAAAAGAAGCAGGCATATTCCTAATCCCATTAGCGCCCGGATTACAAGACAAACCAGAGATTAGAGAACAATATTTTGAAAAAATAATAACAAGATTTGAAAATATCACCAACCAAGAAGTGAAAAATTACGTTATATTTAAAGAGTCCTTTTGTGTTAACGATTTTATTGAAGAATACAATTCCTATAAAGGAAATGCGTACGGACTTGCAAATACGTTGCTACAAACGGCTTTTTTACGTCCTAAATTAAAAAGTAAAAAGGTTGAAAACTTGTTTTTTACAGGTCAATTAACCGTTCCGGGACCAGGTGTTCCGCCTTCTTTAATTTCTGGAAAATTAGTAGCCGGTTTAGTTCAAAAACAAATAGAAAAATCGTGAAAGAAATATTCGACATAGTATCTAAGACGTGTAGCAAAAATGTGACCAATGCATATAGCACGTCCTTCTCACTTGCCACCAAAATGTTGGCCCCCACCATTAGGCAGGATATTTACAATATCTATGGCTTTGTCCGATTCGCTGATGAAATTGTGGATTCATTTCATGAGTATGATAAAAAAGTACTCTTTAATAGATTTGAGAAAGATCTAGAACACGCATTGACCGAAAAAATAAGCTTAAACCCTATTTTAAATTCTTTTCAGCATACGGTAAACAAATACACTATTGAACAACATTTAATCGATTCTTTTATGAAAAGTATGCGATTAGACCTTTCAAAAAAAGAATACATAACCGAACCAGAATATCAAGATTACATTTACGGCTCTGCAGATGTAGTAGGCTTAATGTGCTTAAAAGTTTTTGTAAAAGGCGATATGGAAAAGTATGAAGCCCTTAAAGAGTCTGCTATGCACTTAGGCTCTGCTTTTCAAAAGGTGAATTTTTTACGCGATTTAAAAGAAGATTTTGAAGAGTTAAGTCGCACCTATTTCCCAAACACCAATTTAGAGGCTTTAGACGAAAACTCAAAACAACGCATTATTGAAGAAATTGAAGAAGATTTCAGAAAAGGATACGAAGGAATCTTATTGCTACCTGCCGAAGCCAAATTTGGTGTTTTTATGGCCTATCGTTATTATAAAAGACTCTTGAAAAAATTACAAAAAACACCAGCAATTGAAATTAAAAATACGCGTATTCGTGTTCCCAATTATGAAAAATTTGGGTTATTGACACGAAGCTACGTAAAATATCAGTTAAAATTAGTAAGATAATTATGACGACTTTTTTTTGGATTCTTATCTTTTTAACAACCTTCAGCATTATGGAATTTATGGCGTGGTTTACCCATAAATATGTGATGCACGGTTTTTTATGGAAACTACACAAAGACCACCATCATAAAGATCACAGCAGTTGGTGGGAACGTAATGACTTCTTTTTTATTTTTTACGCAGCTGTTAGTATTGGTTGCTTTATTGGGTGGCAATATTATGGTTTTTGGGCCGGGTTGCCCATTGGTTTGGGTATCTTTGCCTATGGTGTCGCCTATTTTATGGTTCACGATATTTTTATACACCAACGATTCAAACTTTTTCGGAATGCCAATAATTGGTATGCAAAAGGAATACGTAGAGCTCATAAAATGCACCACAAACATTTAGGTAAGGAAGACGGAGAATGTTTTGGTATGCTTTTTCCTCCCTTGCGCTTTTTTAAAAAGAAGTAGTACATGAACAACCTCTATTTATGGCTCACTTTGGGCTCTTTTAGCATTCCATTTCTATTTAGCTTTCATCCACGACTTCAGTTTTATAAAAAATGGCGCTCATTTTTCCCCGCGGTAGCGATAATGATGGCTATTTTTATTCCATGGGATATTGTATTTACTGCCAACGGCTTTTGGGGTTTTAATGATGCTTACTTAACAGGTGTATATATTTTCAATCTTCCTATTGAAGAATGGCTGTTTTTTATTTGTATTCCCTACGCTTGTATCTTTACTCATTATGCGCTACACGAATTATTTCCGAAATTTTCCTTTTCTGAAAAATTCACCTCTGTTTTTTATGTATTGCTCACTAGTACATTAATAATTTTGTTGTGGTATTACTACAACCATTGGTACACCTTAACTAGCTTTATCTACGCTATAATTGTATCTGGTATTGTGTACAATTATCGAAAAAAGTGGTTGATGGATTTTCTACCAACTTATTTTATAATTTTCATTCCTTTCTTTTTGGTAAATGGAACGTTGACTGGAACCGGAATTGAAGATCAAGTAGTTTGGTATAATAATGCTGAAAATATGCACCTTCGTATATTTACAATCCCAATTGAAGACACCATTTATAACTTAGGAATGTTATTGACCGTCTTTGTTGGTACTGAATTTTTTGAAAATCGCTACAACAAAGCATAACTTTACAGAATACATCTCAAATCTACATTATGAGCAAAAGTAACTACACAGAAGAAGACAAACAGTTTATGCAACGTGCAATAGCTTTAGCTGAAAAAGGAATGGACGCCAACGCAGGCGGACCTTTTGGTGCTGTGGTTGTAAAAGATGGTAAAATAATTGCCGAAGGCCATAACAACGTTACTTCTACAAACGATCCTACCGCACATGCCGAAGTGGTGGCCATTAGAAAAGCGTGTGAAAAATTAGGCTCATTTCAGTTAACAGATTGCATCGTTTACACCTCCTGTGAGCCCTGCCCTATGTGTTTGGGGGCTATCTACTGGGCGCGACCTAAAAAAGTGTTCTACGCTTGTAATCGGGAAGATGCCGCCGAAATAAACTTTGACGACCAGTTTATCTATGATGAAATTGATAAAGAAATAGATAATCGAGAAATAGACTTCGTTCGTATGCTACGAGATGAAGCTGTTAAAGTATTTGACAAATGGGCTGATAAAAACGATAAGAAAGTTTATTAAAAATTAGTTGTCTAGCAACCCATCGATAATTTTCTTGGTTTTTTTGCTATCCCAATCGGCAGCACCAGTTTCTTTAATGATAATTTTCCCTTCTTTTGAAATAAGGTACGTTGTAGGCAATGATTGAGAAAACAATACCTCAGGTGCTTTTGTTTGTTGAATATATACTGGAAAGGTATAGCCTTTTTTATCCATAAAACGTTGTACGGTTTCTGGCTTTTCTGAAGTAACCAAGTAAAAGTCAACTTGTTCCCCATATTCATCGTATAAGTTTTGAAGCGAAGGCATTTCAGCAATACACGGTGGGCACCACGTAGCCCAAAAGTTTAATAGGACGACGTTTCCTTCTGAAGCTGAAAAATCTAAACGCTCATTTTCCAAAGAGGTAAGACTCCAAGTATAATCGGTAAGCTGCTTTCTTTCTTCAGCATCCGTTTCCGAAGGGCTAAACGAAATCAATCGTTGTACAAATACTTGAATGGGGGTTCTCGTTTGCGGTATTATCAGCAAAGCCAACACAGCTAGGAACAATATATTTCCTTTATTCTTTTTTAAAAACTGCTTCATATCAGGTTCATTTTCTTCGATGGTTATAACAAAAAACCCGCCAAAATTAATATTTGGCAGGTTTTCAAAAGTTTATTAATTCAGAAGCTACTGAAAATTTTTAAGCATTCTGCTTTTTAATTAAATTAAGTGCAGAACCTTCACGGTACCAACTTATTTGGGCGTCATTATACGTATGATTTGCTTTTATGGTGTCTTTGCTTCCATCGTTATGAACCACTTCAATGGTTAGTGGTTTATCGGGTGCAAAATCTGCAATGTCAACAAAGTTAAAGGTATCATCCTCTTGTATCAAATCGTAGTCTGCTTCATTGGCAAACGTCAATCCCAACATCCCTTGTTTTTTCAAGTTTGTTTCGTGGATACGAGCAAACGATTTAACCAATACTGCTGCAACGCCTAAAAAGCGTGGCTCCATAGCTGCGTGTTCACGAGAAGAACCTTCGCCATAGTTATGGTCTCCCACTACGATGGTTTTTATTCCTTTAGCTTTATATTCACGTTGTACATCTGGCACACCTCCATATTCACCATCTATTTGGTTTTTAACAAAGTTTGTTTTTTTGTTGTAGGCGTTTATAGCCCCAATTAAACAGTTGTTTGAGATGTTATCTAAGTGACCTCTGTAACGCAACCAAGGCCCAGCCATAGAAATATGGTCGGTGGTACATTTACCGAATGCTTTGATTAACAACTTCATCCCTTGCATTTCAGAATCTTGAATTGGCTCGAATGGTGTTAATAATTGAAGACGTTCACTGTCTTTAGCAACTTTAATTTCTACGCCACTTCCATCCTTCATTGGCTCCACATACCCGTTCTCTTCCACTTCAAAACCTTCTGGTGGTAATTCAATCCCTCTTGGTTCATCTAGTTTCACTTCTTGTCCATCTTCGTTAACCAAAGTGTCGTTCATTGGATCAAAATCCAAGCGTCCTGAAATAGCGATTGCAGCGACCATTTCTGGCGAACCTACAAAAGCGTGGGTATTTGGATTCCCATCAGCACGTTTTGAGAAATTTCGGTTAAACGAGTGTACAATGGTATTTTTTTCTTCGCCTTTGCGATCGCTACGATCCCACTGACCAATACAAGGACCGCAAGCATTTGTAAATACAGTAGCACCAAGATTTTCAAAAACATTCAACAATCCGTCTCGCTCAGCAGTAAAACGTATTTGTTCACTTCCTGGGTTGATACCAAAATCACTCTTCGGTTTCAATTTTTTATCGATTGCTTGTTGTGCAATGGAAGCCGCTCGTGTTAAATCTTCATACGAAGAGTTAGTACAAGACCCGATTAATCCCCAATCTACTTTAATTGGCCAATCGTTTTTCTTTGCTTTTTCTCCTAATTCTCCAACAGGAGTTGCTAAATCTGGTGTAAAAGGTCCATTTAAATGTGGACGCAATTCTGAAAGGTTAATTTCAATTACTTCATCAAAATACTGCTCAGGGTTTGCATACACTTCATCATCTCCTGTTAAGTGCTCTCTAATTTTATTTGCCTCGTCAGCGATATCTTCTCTTTCGGTCGCTCTTAGGAAACGTTCCATTGAATCGTCATATCCAAATGTAGAAGTGGTAGCGCCTATTTCAGCACCCATATTACAAATGGTTCCTTTTCCGGTACACGACAGGTTTTTAGCACCTGGTCCAAAATATTCAACAATAGCTCCAGTCCCTCCTTTTACAGTAAGGATACCAGCCACTTTAAGAATTACATCTTTTGAAGCCGTCCAACCGTTTAATTCGCCTGTAAGCTTTACCCCGATTTGCTTCGGAAATTTAAGTTCCCAAGGCATTCCGGCCATTACATCCACAGCATCAGCTCCACCAACACCAATAGCAACCATTCCTAATCCCCCGGCATTTACTGTATGCGAATCGGTACCAATCATCATTCCGCCTGGGAATGCATAATTTTCTAATACTACTTGGTGAATAATTCCTGCTCCGGGTTTCCAGAAACCAATTCCGTATTTATTGGAAACAGATTCCAAAAAGTCAAAAACTTCGTGACTGCTTTTATTGGCACTTTTTAAATCTTTTTCGGCACCTTGTTTTGCTTGTATTAAGTGGTCACAGTGTACAGTTGTAGGTACAGCAACTTTATCTTTTCCTGCTTGCATAAACTGAAGCAACGCCATCTGTGCCGTTGCATCTTGACACGCAATACGGTCTGGAGACTGTCTCTTATACACATCTGACGCTGCCGACGACTCCTTACGTGTAG
>CAJXPE010000168.1 GCA_913057965.1 uncultured Marixanthomonas sp.
ACGAGATGTAGAGAGGTCTCGTGGGCTCGGAGATGTGTATAAGAGACAGCTAAATATATTGATCTCATTGATCAAACCTATTACTTTCCGCAGGAAGAGTTTGCTTTAAACGAAAACAAAACCTTAACTTTTCACGATATCGATTTAATGGAACTCGTTTCAAAATACGGGGCACCTTTAAAGTTTACCTATCTTCCTAAAATTTCAAAAAACATACAACGCGCCAAAAAATGGTTCGGCAATGCGATTGAAAAGCATAATTATCAAGGCAATTATAACTATTGCTATTGCACGAAAAGCTCTCACTTTAAACACGTGTTACACGAAGCGTTAAAAAACGATATTCATATTGAAACCTCATCTGCTTTTGATATCAATATTGTTGAAAACTTAAAAGCCGAAGGAAAAATCAATAATAACACCTATGTAATTTGCAACGGTTTTAAGCGAGAACAATACGTTAACAACATTGCGCGATTAATTAATGAAGGACATAAAAACTGCATTCCTGTAATTGATAATTATGAGGAAATCGGGTTACTTTCCGAACAAATTGAAGGCAATTATAAAGTAGGAATTAGAATTGCTTCGGAAGAAGAACCAAAGTTTGAATTTTACACCTCTCGTTTGGGAATTGGGTATAAAAACATTGTTCCTTTTTACGAAAAACAAATTAAAGACAACAAACAGGTTGAGCTTAAAATGCTTCACTTTTTTATCAATACCGGAATTCGCGACAACGCCTATTACTGGAACGAATTGGTAAAGTGTTTAAACGTGTATACCAAACTGAAAAAGGTTTGTCCTTCACTGGATAGCTTAAACATTGGCGGTGGGTTCCCTATAAAAAACTCGCTTGCTTTTGAATACGATTATCAATATATGATTGATGAAATCATCAACCAAATAAATATCACCTGCGCAGAAGCCGATGTGCCTGTGCCTAATATATTTACGGAATTTGGTAGCTTTACAGTAGGTGAAAGCGGTGGAGCCATTTATGAGATTTTATACCAAAAACAACAAAACGATCGCGAAAAGTGGAATATGATTAATTCTTCTTTTATTACAACCTTACCCGATACCTGGGCGATTAGTAAACGTTTTATCATGCTAGCAATCAATCGTTGGAATGATGAATACGAACGCATCTTATTAGGAGGGTTAACCTGCGATAGTGACGATTATTACAACAGCGAACAGCATATGAACGCTATTTATTTGCCTAAATTTAAAAAAGAAAAACCGTTGTATATCGGCTTTTTTAACACGGGAGCTTATCAAGAAAGCATTGGCGGATTTGGCGGGTTACAACACTGTTTAATCCCTTCGCCAAAACATATTTTAATTGACAAAGACGATGATGGAAACATTACGACCAAATTATTTTCACAACAACAAACAAGCGAACAATTGCTAAACATTTTAGGTTATGAGCACTAAAACGTATGCCGGAATCCCGCAGAAATATGCGGCTCTGGAAACTTCAAAAATTGTATTAATTCCAGTTCCTTATGATGGCACCAGTACGTGGCAAAAAGGAGCCGATAAAGGTCCGGAAGCTTTTTTACACGCTTCAGAAAACATGGAATTGTACGATATTGAAACCGAAACCGAAGTTTACAAACAAGGAATCTATTTAAGCGAACCCATTACTGAAAACGCTTCACCGGAAGCGATGGTAGAAGCGGTTCATAAAAAAACAAAAGATTATATTCTTCGGAATAAATTTGTAACTGTTTTTGGTGGTGAGCACAGTATTTCAATCGGTACAATCCGTGCGTTTAACGAATGTTTTGACGATTTAACCGTGCTTCATATCGATGCCCATGCAGACCTTCGAAAAGAATATGAAGGTTCCACTTGCAACCACGCTTGCGCAGTTTATGAAGCCAGTCAGACGACCAATTTAGTACAAGTAGGTATTCGTAGTATGGATGTTGCCGAAACTACCGTAATAGACCGTGAAAAGACTTGGTTTGCACACGAAATGGCAACCGATGAGTATTGGATGGACAATGTAATTGAAGCGCTGGGTGAAAACGTATTTATTACGTTCGATCTGGATGCATTTGATCCTTCTATCCTACCCTCAACGGGAACCCCAGAACCAGGTGGGTTGTTTTTCTATGAAACCATGGAGTTTTTAAAGCAAGTATTTGCTGAACGCAATGTGGTTGGATTTGATATTGTAGAGCTTTGTCCAAACCCAGCAGAGAAATCTTCTGACTTTTTAGCGGCCAAATTGTATTATAAAATGCTTAGCTACAAGTTTGAAGGCACAGAAGGAGAAGATGAGTATGAAAGCAATTTTACCGACTCAAAAAAAGGAATTTCAAAATTTAACGACAACGAAGATGAGTACTAATAAAGGAGCGATTTCAGAATTTATTCAAAAGTATTATTTGCACTTCAACGCTGCCGCTGTGGTAGATGCTGCAAAAGGATACGAAGACCAATTGAACAAAGGTTCAAAAATGTTAGTGTCCTTAGCTGGAGCTATGAGTACTGCTGAATTAGGTAAAATATTTGCTGAAATGATCCGCCAAGATAAAGTGCATATCATTTCGTGTACGGGCGCAAACTTAGAAGAAGATATTATGAATTTAGTGGCGCACAGTCACTATAAACGAGTTCCTAATTATCGTGATTTAACCCCAAAAGAAGAATGGGAGTTGTTGGAAAAAGGATTAAACCGAGTAACCGATACGTGTATTCCTGAAGAAGAAGCATTCAGAAGAATTCAAGAGCATATCGTTAAAATATGGAAAGAAGCAGAAGCCAATGGCGAACGCTATTTACCGCACGAATATATGTACAAATTGCTTTTAAGTGGTGTGTTAGAAGAACATTACGAAATCGATTTAAAAGATTCGTGGATGTATGCTGCTGCAAAAAAAAACCTTCCTATTGTTTGCCCAGGTTGGGAAGACAGCACGATGGGTAATATTTTTGCTAGCTATGTTTTAAAAGGCGAGCTAAAAGCTTCCACAATGAAAAGTGGAATTGAATATATGACCTTTTTGGCAGATTGGTACAGTGATAATTCAGAAAAAGGAATTGGTTTCTTCCAAATTGGTGGTGGAATAGCCGGTGATTTCCCTATTTGTGTCGTACCGATGTTGTATCAAGATATGGAACGCACCGACACACCTTTCTGGAGTTATTTCTGTCAAATTTCAGACTCAACAACGAGCTACGGAAGCTATTCGGGAGCAGTCCCAAACGAAAAAATTACGTGGGGGAAATTGGATATTGATACACCCAAATTCATCATAGAAAGTGACGCTACCATTGTTGCGCCTTTAATTTTCGCATACCTGCTGGATATGTAACCTATGGAAAACAAAATAGAAAATATTGAATTGAAATTCTTAACGCTTAAAGATTATGAAGCGTTAAAAAGAGCAACCCTTCAATCGTACGGAGGGTTGCCAAATTCCTATTGGAAAATTGAAGAGATTGGCAACTTAATTTCCCTATTTCCGGAAGGACAAGTGGTGATTATGGCCGATGGCGAAATTGCCGGTTGCGCTTTGTCAATCATTGTAGATTATGATAAAATTGAAGATAATCACACCTACGATGATATTACACGCGACCCGTCGTTTAAAATCCACGACTCCAACGGTGATGTGCTCTACGGAATTGACGTGTTTATCCACCCTGATTACCGCGGACTTCGATTAGGACGCAGGCTTTATGATTACCGAAAAGAACTATGCGAAAATTTAAACCTGAAAAGTATCGTCTTTGGCGGTAGAATGCCCAATTACCATAAGCATGCTGATACTATTTCGCCTAAAAAATACTTAGAAAAAGTACGAAGCAAAGAAATTGAAGATCCCGTATTGAACTTTCAGTTATCTAATGATTTTCATCCGCTTCGTGTATTAAAAGGCTATTTGGAAGGCGATGCCGCTTCAGGAGAATACGCTGTTTTAATGGAATGGGATAATATTTATTACACCAAACCAGATAAAAAGCCAAGTGCGACTAAAAGTGTTGTTCGTTTAGGACTTATTCAATGGCAAATGCGTTCGTATAACGGAATTGAGGACTTAATGCAACAAGCCGAATATTTTATTGATAGCGTAGCTGGTTATCGAAGTGATTTTGCAGTCTTTCCAGAATTCTTCAACGCCCCGCTAATGGCAGAATATAACCATATGAGCGAACCAGAAGCGATACGCGAACTGGCAACGCACACTGCTGAAATTACCGAGCGATTGTCTAAACTTTCCATTTCGTACAACATTAATATCATTTCCGGAAGTATGCCGGAAGTAGTAGATGACAAACTGTACAATGTTGGCTATTTATGCCGCCGTGACGGAAGTGTAGAGCGGTATGAAAAATTACACGTAACCCCAGATGAAGCAAAAGTTTGGGGCATGCAACAAGGAAATACGCTTAAAACGTTTGATACTGATTGCGGAAAAGTAGGAATTTTAATTTGTTATGACTCTGAATTCCCTGAGCTTTCCAGACTTTTATCTGATGAAGGAATGGACATTCTGTTTGTACCATTTTTAACAGACACACAAAACGGATATTCTAGAGTTCGGTTGTGTGCACAAGCTCGTGCTATTGAAAACGAATGCTATGTCGCCATTGCTGGCAGCGTGGGTAACTTACCGAAAGTACATAATATGGACATTCAATATGCACAATCGGCTGTGTTTACACCTTGTGATTTTGCTTTTCCTAACAACGGTGTTAAAGCAGAAACCACCCCAAATACTGAGATGATTTTGGTAGCCGATGTAGATCTGGATTTATTACGAGAACTGCACACCTTCGGCGCCGTCCGGAATTTAAAAGACAGACGGAAAGATTTTTACTCATTAAAAAGAGTGAAGTAATATAAACTAATTCCTCTTTTAAGTTGAACTAAGAGAGGAATTAGTTTCTAAAGTATTTTTTCTAATTTCCCATACCGCATACCCAATTACTACTAAATATTCCGTAGCTACCAACCAGAGGTTTTCTTTAAACCCATCGGCTCCGTAAGCGCTATAACTCAGTATCACAACTGCACTCCAGACCACAGGAAAACGATACTTGGTAAATAAACATAATACCAAAGGCGTGGCAACATACCAAGGATGTACGGTCGTAGACAACAAAAAGTAAAATGAAACCCCAAAGAGCATAGCCGTAATTAATTTTGGAAGTGTTTCATTCCTTCGGAAGAATGTAAGAGTCAATAAAAAAACAATGACAAGTAAGGGCAAAACCTTACCTACCGTAGCAATAATATTCCATCCCACGGTTTGAAAACCGATCCATCGAATGATGTAATACACACTTGCATTAAATTCAAAATTCTGAAACCATAATCCAATAGTTGTTGTGAAATTCTGAAGAAATTCTGAAGAAAGAAAAGATAGAAAAGATAATACAACAGTAAGAACGCATACTCCTAAGAAAATCATTCTTTTTAAAATTGATTCATAGTTTAAAATAAGAATATGACTTAACCTCTCTGGAACCTTGCCTGTACTTTTATATCCTTTTTGGAGTATTTGCCAAAACAACGGCAAAAACAACAACGGCAACAGCTTAACTGAAATAGAAATACCTAACAATACTGCCGCCCAAACCCATTTTCTTTTTTGCAATAAATAAAGTGCCCACACCAAAAAGAAAAGCATTACGCCTTCAAAATGTAAGTTTCCTATTAATTCAATAATTATAAAAGGGTTCAGGAAATACCAAAAAATAGTATGTGGATTCAGATTGAGATTCTTTAATAATTTTCTTCCGAAGTAAAAAACACCTACATCTGCAAGAATCATAATCAGCCGCAACACCACCACTGAACCTAGAATGCTATTTTTAGCAAAAAAGGCAGCGATTGCAAAAAACAATTGATTGATAGGCGGATAATTACTGTAATGACTAGCGTTTAGAGCGCCCATGCCTGCAATTAACTCCTTGGCTTGCGTTACTTCGACTCCGCTCAGCAACCTATGTAAGCTTAATAAGCCTGAAGTTGCTTCAGCATACATTTCTGGGGTAAATATGTATGGATTTACGCCTTGTAACAATAACCTGCCATCCCATAGAAACCGATAGAAATCTTGTGATAAATTGGGGATTGCGATTAGAAAGACCAATCGAAAAGCAATTCCGAAACCAAAAAGCACCCAAAAATTGCCTTTTGTGATTTGGATGAGTTTATAGGCTAAAAAAAACAAGGCTCCATAAAGCGGAAGCAATTTTGCAAAATCACTACGGTGTAAATCGTAGCCAAAGCTTGCGTATAAGGCAAGGCTTATTATTGCGAATAACAACGGAATACGATATGCTTTAATAAAACTCAAAAGGTTATAAATTCATAATTCTTGAAGTTTATTGATGAGATTCCTGTTTTCACAGGAATTTACTCTTGCCACTCTGCAATAAACAGATTGGTGTTGCGGGTACCGCCGTTATTCCGGTTAGAGGAAAATACTAACTTTGTTCCATCGTTTGAAAATACAGGAAAAGCATCAAAGGTTTCGCCGTGGGTAACGCGTTCTAAGTTTTTACCATCAATATCTATTAAATATCTGTCTCTTATACACATCTCCGAGCC
>CAJXPE010000169.1 GCA_913057965.1 uncultured Marixanthomonas sp.
AGATGTAGAGAGGTCTCGTGGGCTCGGAGATGTGTATAAGAGACAGACATAAAGGTGTATATGCAAGTGTGGTTGGACCACAATTGGAAACACGAGCAGAATATCGTTATTTAAAAATTATTGGCGCTGATGCCGTTGGGATGAGCACCGTCCCGGAAATTATCGTTGCCAATCATTTAGGATTGCCAGTTTCAGCCGTTTCGGTATTAACAGATGAATGTGATCCTGACAATTTACAACCCGTAGATATTTCTGATATTTTAGCCATGGCAGCAAAAGCTGAACCCGATATGATTACTTTATTTACAGAGTTGATTAAGGAACTTTAAAAGTTTAATAAGCTTTCATAAAATCCTCCTCCAATACGATTTTTAATTTTGAAACAAGCTCTTGGGCATGTTCCTTGCTGAAAACCATTGGAGGTTTTATTTTTAATACGTTGTAGTCCGGCCCGTCGGTACTCATTAAAACCCCCAAGGTTTTCATCCGGTCAGAAAGATAAGCAGCGTGTTCGGCCAAAGGTTTTTTATTGGTGTCGGTGAGTTCAAATCCTAAAAACAAACCTTCGCCCCTTACATCACCAATAATCGGGAATTCTTTTTGCAGCTGAAGTAATTCAGACTTTAAAAAACCTCCTGTTTCCAAAGCATTTTCTTGAAGCTTTTCTTCTTCGATCACTTCCAATACCGCCCGACCAATGGCACAGGAAACAGGGTTGCCACCAAAGGTGTTGAAAAATTCCATGCCGGTATGAAATTTTTCAGAAACTTCTTTTGTACAGGCTACAATGGCTAAAGGATGCCCATTTCCAACCGGTTTTCCCATGGTGACAATATCCGGAACGACATCGAACAATTCAAAAGCCCAAAATGTTTTTCCCATTCTACCAAAACCGGTTTGCACTTCATCTGCAATGCAAAGTCCGCCAGCCTCTCGAACTGTTTTATATATTTCTTTGAAATAATTTGAAGGGGGAACAATCTGTCCGCCACAGCTAATCATCGATTCGCCAATAAATGCGGCTACATTTCTTTTCTTTTCTTTTAAATCGCGCACCATCTGCTTGGCATAGTTCGCATATTCAATACCACAATCAGCACCTGTATGTTTTCCTCTATACGAATCAGGCAGCGGTAAAATATGCGTATGCTTAGGTTTTGGGAACCCTCCTTTTCCTTCAAATTTATAAGAGCTCACATCCATTACCGAATTGGTGTTTCCGTGATATCCCACCTCAATGGCTAGTATATCTTTTTGTTTGGTAACGGTTTTAGCCATTCGCAATGCGAGTTCGTTAGCTTCACTCCCAGAATTGACAAAATGAAGCACCGAAAGTTCTTTTGGCAGTTTTTTCAGTAATGCTTCGGCATAGCTTACTATTTCTTTATGCAAATACCGTGTATTGGTATTTAATACCGCCATTTGTTGTTGTCCAGCCACGACCACTTTAGGGTGTTGATGCCCTACGTGATTTACGTTATTAGCAGTATCGATGTATTTTTTTCCGTCGGAGTCTATTAAATACACCCCTTCTCCCCTAACAATATTTAAAGGCTCGGAGTAGGAAAGGCTCAAACTTTTACCTAAGTGTTCTTTTCTGAACGAAATAATTTCTTCGTTTGAATAGGTTTCTGGTGTATCGTGGGTTTCTTCAGTAAAAAGAAATTTTGGGTTTTGACAAATACTTTTCCAAACGGTTTTTTCAGAAGGAAAAGCTACACCCGGAAAGTTTTCTGCATTTCCTAATAAATCGAGCATCACTTGAAAATGAAGGTGTGGTGTCCAGATTCCGTTTTCGGAAGTATCCCCTATATAACCAATTAACTCTCCTTGCTTTACCTCTTGCCCAATTGTAGTCATGTGTAAAGACGACAAAGTCAAATGACCATACAATGTGTAAAATAAGTTTCCGTTAAACTCATGTTCTAGCACCAATAAAGGGCCATAATCTTTTAAGTAATCATTATGATGTAGGATCACTACTTTTCCATCATAAGCTGAATGAAGTGGCGTTTTAGCATCTACCCAAAAATCAGTTCCTAAATGTACGGTGCGATACTGTGGCCCATTATTTCCGTTCATTCTAAACGCATTCGTGGTATAAAAAGGCCGCACTTCCATATATCCGTTCGCCAAAATACTTTCCGGATTGTCTTTTTCAATTTGCTTTAGCTTATATTCAGTAATATCGGTGTCGCTATATTCTTCTTTATTTCCCAACCATGTACTTCCTATGCTCATATCAACGTGGGTTACTTTCTTTATTGATAGTGTGGGAAAAAGCGTGTTTAACGATATTTTGTTGTTTGCAATCCAGTTTTGAAACTCTTTTTCTTTTGGGTGTGGCGTGTACCCACAGGCATTTCTGAAATTATACAACACAAAACTCTCATACGTCCCATACCAATGTTTTAATAATTGCCAGGCATCGTGTTCACTGATAAAATGATATACATTTTCTGAAACATCGGCTCTTCTCAAGGCTGCTTTTGTAACCGTAATCACCAAGCGCATTCCTACCAAGGTGTATAAACATTCCAATTCTGCTTCTGAAAATTGATACTCTGTATTATATCCTTTTACTAGTTCTACAGCCGCGGCGAGGGGATCTGGCGTATTCATAATAGCATAAGCAATAACGATGGCCAAATCGTTTACCGTTTGTGTATACACGGCATCGCCAAAGTCGATAATCCCAGTAACTTCGGGATCTTTCAAGTTTTCTGAAACGAGAATATTATGATCGTTTACATCATTATGAACCACACTTTTAGGAAGTGACTGATAGGTTTCATTAATTTCAATAAACCGTTTTTGAAAAAACGAAACCATATCCTTTTCTATGTCTTTAAAAAGGTCGGTATATTTTTGCGTCCAAAGAGAATCGCTTAGGTTCCAATCAAATTCTCTTTTCGCTTCTGGATGTTGAAAATCTTGTAACGCACGTGTAATTTCTCCCGCTTTTTGCCCCAAACTGTAACGCAGTTTTGACGTTTTTGGGTTAACGGTTGCCCACAATCTTCCCGGTACCCAAGTTAGCAATCGTGCTGTTCTTTTTCCTTCAGCATTGGAAATTGGAGTTAATACATCCCCTTCATTATTTTTAATGACTTCGGAAAACAGACAACTAGTTTCTTTTGCTTCTAAATGATTTAAAATTGCAGTTTGATATTGTAAAAACTCTTCAGAAGTTTCAGTAGTCGAAATTTTTAAAAGATACGTAGTGCCATTTTCAGCAATCAATTTAAAATTTTCATCTTCATCGCCATTCAATTTTATGGCTTCTGATGTAATTGAATACTTAGTTCTAACAATATCTAACGCTTTTTTCTGCATTTCCATAATCTTTCAATGAGTACTTTTTCAAAAGTAAAAAGATTGTTTCTGCAACCCTAATTTATACTATTAAAAGAAGCTAAAAGTTTGGTCATCCTATACGTATCTCCGCTATATTTCATTTTGTCACTTTTAAAAAAATTAAAATTATGTATTAGTAGAAAAAGCCCATAATGCGAGACGTTAGATTGATTTATCTCAAATTTTTTTCTTAAATTTCACTGTTAAGAATTAAGTTAATAGTTATAAGCCTTAAGTACGGGGTAAAAAATTAGTAAACTTAAATTGAAAAAGACTTATTTTGCCCTTAATAAGCTATGATTTATTGTTTTAATTTTTATGAAAAAAGGGGTGAGATAGGTTTAGAGAACAACTTTAGACTAAAGTTAATTTATATTGGAAAAACCAAATACAACTTATATAGATCAACTCTCAGGAGATGATAGTAGTTTTAGAAATAAGTTTATTAATCTCTTAAAAAGTGAATTAATATTAGAAATTGATAAATACAAAAAGGCATTCTTAAACAAGGATTATTCTAATGCTTCAGAACATGTACATAGGCTGAAACATAAAATTAGTGTTCTAGGACTTGAAAAAGGATATACTATCGCTTTAGCTTATGAAAATGAATTAAAAGAAAAAAAAGACCCTTTTTCTAATCAAAAAAAGTTTGATGACGTGCTCACACAAATGGTTGAGTTTCTTAAATGCTTGTAAATTTTAAAGATGAAATGTATACTAATAGATGATGAAGCTGCTGCGAGAAGCATAATCGCACACTTATGCTCTCAGGTAAAAGCATTACACGTTATTGGAGAGTTTCCCAGTGCTATTGAAGCTATTAAGTTTTTAAACAAAAATGAGGTTGATCTTATTTTTTTAGATATTCACATGCCTAATTTTTCAGGTTTTGATTTTATTGAAACTTTAAAAGATCCTCCAAAAATCATTTTAACAACATCTGACAAAAATTTTGCTTTTGAAGCCTTTGGATATGACTGTGTGATAGATTACTTACTAAAACCTATAACCTTGCCCCGTTTTTTAAAAGCTATAAAAAAAGCAGGGAATACATCCCTTCAAAACACGAGTAACATTTCAAAAGTTGATACCCAAGATCACTTGTATGTCAATATAAACAGAAGGCTTGTGAAAATTGAATACAATAAAATTTATCTAGTTGAAGCGAAGGGAGATTATATTGTAATTAAAACCGATGCAGAAAACTATACGGTGCACACAACTTTAAAAAATATTATAGAAAAACTGCCTGACTCTACTTTTTTAAAAATCCATAGATCTTTTATTATAAACTACAAAAAGATAATAGATATAGAAGACAACAGTGTTTTAATTAATAAGGAGGTAATTCCTATTAGCAGATCAAACAGACCCGAATTAATGAAAAAATTAAACCTGTTGTAGATCAGGTAGTTACCGTTCTGCCCTTCAGTTTATCGTAGTTATCAAACCATTAATCTATAGAAGCTAACCTTCTAGCGAAATAAAATACTACATTTTTGCAATCTATCCTATGTTTGCTTTAAAGAACGTATTAATTCTTTAATGGCAGATTGATGAAAAAAATAACTTTTCTCATATTTCTTGTTTTATTAATTCAAATTTCCTTTGCACAAGTAGGGATTGGCACAACTTCTCCCACAACGCAATTAGATGTGAATGGTGATATTAGAGTAAGAAGTACCCTTCCTGAAACGGATGAGTCAATCATTCAATCTTCTATTTTAGTTGCTTCAACAGATGGTGTTGTTAAAAGAACGACTTCCAAGATGGTTTTTGAAAGTAATAACAAAACTCTTGTAAAAGCAAATCTATCAAATACGTCTACTTTAGGACTATCAGTATCAGGTAGTACCTCTGAAGTAATATCTTATAATAATGAAGTTACAGATTTAAACGATGAATATAATGCCTCAACGTTTGAGTTTTCACCTAAGCAGACTGGTTTTTATGAGATTTATGCAATGATTAACATGGCGCCTCGAGGATTAATGGTCTCTACATCACCTAATGTGGGTTTACAAATTAAAAAAGGGACTGCTGTAATTGCAGAAAGTTCAGCAGCGCTGGTAGGAGCATCATTAGGGTTGATAGATTTATACATACAACCCATTAGAACTGTACATACTGTGGTTGAATTAACACCAGTAGATATCATTACCTTCCATATTTACAATGGCGGATTATTGAATATAAATATTAACCTACTTAGTGAACACAATGGTTATTTTTTCATAAGACAAATTAGGTAAGTAGACTTAACTCCCCAATATGTTTGCTTACCGAGGTTGGTTAGTTTTTGTTAGCGAGGCATTTCAACTTTGTTGAAATGCCTTTAACAACTCAGGTAGACTGTTTTTAACTATACTCTGAAGACAAAAAGTTTTTTTTAATAGACTTTATATTTCAAAGAATGCTTCTTAACATAATGAACAATTTTAACATGAAAACTGGTATTGTATTCTCTTGTTTTAATATTGAACATACCCTAGACGTTCAGAAGCTAATACAGGTATTATCTGAGCAAGAACACTATTATTTTTGTTTTGTTAATGACTGTAGTACCGATAATACAAACCAAGTTTTAAGTAGCATTAAACAAAAAATTCCCCATAGAACATTTATTATAAATTTAGAGAAAAAATCTGGTAGACCTGAGGCATTGCGAACAGGCATAGTATATTTTGAAAAGTTACGATACATTAATTATATCGGATTTTTTAAAAATGACCTCTATTTTGACTTTAAAGCTCTTAAGTCTATGACTAAATCGCTTCATTTTAGTGAGAATACTTCCATTGTTTTTGGACTAGAAGAAAAAAGTAAATATGTTCATACAAAAGAAAGAAATCTACCATTTGAATTCTTTAAAAAAAAGTGCCCCTTTGGAAAGGATATAAGTGAATTTTTAAAATTAAAAGATTCAACTATGGTGTTTTCAAAGTCTATTGTTCCAATTCTTTTTGATAGTCCTTTTGTTAGCAAGCACTTTTTTTATTTAGAAATATTATTGCGTTTAAAATTACTATTTGGAGAAAAAAACTTAAATAAGTTTATTTTAATTAAAAACTTAAAACTAATTCAAGTTCAACAAAATAAACCGTATTTAAGTTTTTATCAAGGCATGCATTCATCATTTCTTTTATTGCGCTTTTGTATAAACTATCTGTCTCTTATACACATCTCCGAGCCCACGAGACCT
>CAJXPE010000170.1 GCA_913057965.1 uncultured Marixanthomonas sp.
GAGATGTAGAGAGGTCTCGTGGGCTCGGAGATGTGTATAAGAGACAGATATAATGATGCGCCATTCCCTTGACAAAAACATGTCGTAACCCCGAAAGTGATTCGATGTTCTCTATCACAACACCTTCTTTTACATCCATTGTACGAAGTATTTCAGCAGTTGCTGGATGGTCAATTTCTGTGCTCGTGTTTTCTAAATAATAGCCATAAAACGGCTCATCCAAAACATTGAAATCATCCCGTTGTGCAAAGGCGTACATAAGTGCAGTTGACAAATTTCTAGGCCCGGAAATAAGGTTAATCACTTTCATATAAGTTTCTCGTAAATTGAGGAATAAATCATTAAAAATACAGCAAAAAATAAACTTATAAGACCAGAAAGCATATAGAAACAAAAAAGCCTTCATAGTTTATGAAGGCTTTAAAATATATATTTTAATAATATTATTCTACTGTTACCGATTTTGCTAAGTTACGGGGTTGATCTACATCCCTGCCCAACATAACTGCAATATGATATGACAGTAATTGCAATGGAATGGTTGTAACCAATGGCGAAAGTGTTTCAGGGGTATTTGGCACTTCCATAATGTAATCTGCCATTTCTTTTACCGTGGTATCACCTTCGGTCACTACAGCTATGATTTTTCCTGCTCTAGATTTTATTTCCTGAATGTTACTCACCACCTTTTCGTAATGGTTGCTATTTACAGCAATTACCACCACTGGCATATGCTCATCAATTAAAGCAATAGGTCCGTGTTTCATTTCGGCAGCAGGATACCCTTCTGCGTGTATGTATGAAATTTCTTTTAATTTCAAAGCTCCTTCCAAAGCAACCGGGAAGTTATAACCTCTTCCTAAATACAAGAAATTAGCTGCATCTTTGAAAACTTTTGAAATTTCCTTGATTTTTTCGTCACTTTTAAGTGCTTCTTCTACTTTTCCAGGAATCATATCCAACTCACGAAGATGCAACATATAGTCACTTTGCGACAAGGTTCCTTTCGATTTTGCCAATCTAAGGGCAATCATCGTCAATACTGTAATTTGTGTAGTAAACGCTTTTGTTGAAGCTACTCCTATTTCTGGTCCTGCGTGTGTATACGTACCGCTATGTGTTTCTCTAGAAATGGTTGAACCAACCACATTACAAACCCCATATACAAAAGCACCTTTTTCTTTAGCAAGCTTTATAGCTGCCAAGGTATCTGCTGTTTCACCACTTTGTGAAATGGCGATTACCACATCTTTTTCGGTGATTATTGGATTTCTATATCTAAATTCTGAAGCATATTCTACTTCAACCGGTATTCGTGCTAAATCTTCAAAAACATATTCAGCAACTAAACCCGCATGCCAAGAAGTTCCACATGCGACAATGATAATTCGATCTGCATTGGTAAAACGCTTAATGTGATCTTCAAGACCTCCTAAACGCACAATCCCATTATCTGCTAGCAAACGCCCTCTATAGGTATCTTTAATTACCGAAGGTTGTTCGTATATTTCTTTCAGCATAAAATGATCGTACCCTCCTTTTTCAATTTGCTCTAAGTTAAGCTGAAGCTCTTGAATATAAGGAGCAACCAATTTGTCACCCTTAATTTTACGCACTTTCACATCACGCCCACGGCGTATAATTGCCATTTGTTGATCTTCTAGATAAATTGCATTGTTTGTAAATTCAATAAAAGGAGAAGCATCACTGGCAACAAAAAATTCATCATCACCAATACCAATAGCCAAAGGACTTCCTAATTTAGCGACTACAATTTCATCAGGTTTATTTTTATCGAAGAGTGCTATTGCATAAGCACCAACCACTTGGTTCAAAGCAATTTGAACTGCTTTACCAAGTTTTACATCTTCTTGTTTTTTTACTTCTTCAATTAAGTTTACCAGTACTTCGGTATCAGTATCTGAAGTAAATGTATAACCTCGATTGATTAATTCTTTCTTTATAGAAGCATAGTTTTCTATAATTCCATTATGGATAATAACTAGATCACCACTATTGGAATAGTGCGGGTGTGAGTTAACGTCGTTTGGAACTCCGTGTGTCGCCCACCTAGTATGACCAATCCCCAAACTTCCCTTTAAAGAAATGTTTTTTTCAGCTTTTGCTTCAAGATCGGCAACCTTACCTTTTGTTTTACACAACTGAATATCCGATCCATCAAACAATGCAATACCGGCACTATCATAGCCTCGATATTCCAACCGTTTTAGTCCGTTTAAAATAACTGGATATGCTTCTTTTTTTCCTATATATCCTACAATTCCACACATACTACTTACTACTTAGTTAGGTTTGGTATAAAAAAGTTGTAGTTTCAACCTTCTGTCTTCATTTTGGGAGTTACTTCCGTGTAAAATAGTCCCTTTTGGCGTCAACACGCTAGTTCCCGGAACTCTTTTAAGTCCTGGAGACTGGGTGTTTTCAAGGTCTTGAAAGTTTGGTTGTACCACGTTATCTGTAACCATTAATCCTAAAGGAACATTGGTAGAGTCATTATTGATCAGGTTACTTACATGAGTGGTCAATTTTATTTTATAAAAATCTCCATCCCCATTAGCATCTTTTTCAAGACGACCTAAATGGTTTGTTTTATGTGTAAGCAATTCTTCACTACTCATAGGATCTACAAGGTAGTCAACAAGGACTGTTCCATTGGTTGCATCAAAGATAATGACGCGTTCTGGCTCATTCTCTAAAGCTGAAGTTTTACTTTTATCAACGTAAAAAACTAAATTAGCTTCATTTATCAATGGTTTTTGATCCCGCAAAATATCAAGCTCGTCGGGTACCCCATTAGATCCAGATTCTAAATTGGCGTTTAAAACATCCTCTCTACCGAACAACTGAACTACTCCTGCAATGCCATCTCCACCTTTAATATATAGGTTTTCATCACCGTTTTCTACATCAGGGTTTGCAATAGCTGTTGCAATATTTTCTGGTAATTCGTCATCTAACAAACTAACATTTATGCCTCCAAAATTTAATTGCAAGGTTTCATCATTTCGCCCACTATCTTCGTCCTCATCATCAAAAGAATAATGCAGTGTAATATTTGCTGTTGAAGGTCTAAACAAGAAGAAACTTCCAGTATCGGTTGCAGATTCAACTTTAAAATAGATTCCTCGAAAATATTCTTTAAAATTATTATTGCTCAGCAATTCAGGAGACCCTTCCATATCAATAATTTTCTGTTGAAAGAAATCTACAGGAAGCTTTACTCGCAATCCCGGAGCTAAACGCTCTACAATGGGGTCGTCATTTTCATCAACCTCACCGGTTGGAAATGTAAAACCTTCATCACTTGGTACAAAATCTTCTATTTCGAAAATTAAATCTCCAATAAGTCCTGGATTATTATCAAAAGTTTTTTCCAAATCGGAATAATAATTTTGAGAATCTTGAAAACCAGATTCAGGATCTAAGTTCCGCAGAAAATAATTAGACTCAAAGAGCGAAATATTTATAGGGTCTTCCCCATACACCGAGTCTAGTTTATAAGTGGTTTCTTCACCTACGACTTGAGTTTCGCTAAAAAAAGGAATATATAACACTACACTATCTAAACTAGTACTATCTCCAAACTCTGGCTCTATTTCGCTTAAAGTTACTTGAGAAAGTAGATTAGCTGTAGATTTTCCATAAATAGGGTTGTTATTAACGCCTAATTGATAAGCAGACAATCCATTTGTTTGTATGGGTACTAATTTTCGGCTATATGCTATAACAGAGTTAGTTTGATCGGGCTCAATAAAGGTATTATCACCAACAATTTCCGATCCTATAATATCAATATCCTCTTCGCAAGATGCCAATGCAACTATTATAAATAATACGGCTGCTAGTTTTGGCAACAAATTCTTAATCTTCATATGAAATTTTAAATGTGTAAGGTGTTCTTTTTCTACAATACTTTCGACTCGTAAAAATCTAAATATGCTTCGGAAAAGTCTTCTTTTTTATGATACTTTAACACCGGTTTATCCAGACTGTTAAGATAGCTTTCCAATTCTTCTGGTATTTCTTCAGAGCCAATAATAGCCGCATCAGAGTTTTTAACAGCCACTTTCATTAAATTGCTGTAGGTAGGGTCTTTCAACTCTTCTATGGATTCTTCTTCAATACCATCAAACAATATTTTTTCCATTACTTTATTGTTTAACGTTCCATCAAAGCCTTGATTGTATACAGAAGTAACTATTTTGCTATTTTCGAACAAAGGTTCTGTTCCATAGTAGTTACGAAGATATAATGGTAAGAAAGATGCCAACCAACCGTGTACGTGAATAACGTCTGGTGACCAATTCAATTTTTTTACAGTTTCAATTACTCCTTTTGCAAAAAATATAGCACGTTCATCATTATCTTTAAAGAAGTTTCCTTCCTCATCTGCAAAAGTTGCTTTTCGCTTAAAATAATCATCATTATCAATAAAGTAAACCTGCATACGCTCTTTAGGGATAGAGGCAACTTTAATAATTAAGGGCATATCAAGGTCGTTGATTACCAAATTCATTCCGCTTAGGCGTATTACTTCGTGTAACTGGTGGCGTCTTTCGTTTATATTACCATAACGTGGCATAAAAATTCGAATTTGACCACCATTGTCATTTACCATTTTCGGAGCTTCAAACGACATGGAAGAAATCTCGGTCTCCGGTAAATAAGGGATTACTTCTGAAGACACATACAAGACTCTTTTATCTTTCATATATTTATTACTTTAGTAGCTTACTTGTTTAGAAAGTGCAAAATTACGAAAATTTATGTAGATTGCTTATAATCTATTAATTTTGCCGCCACTCAATTTAAAATTATGGGTATATATACCAACCGAGAATCGCTTTTAGCTTCTCTTTTACCTTGGCGGAATTCTAAAAAAATAGGTTTTGTCCCCACGATGGGAGCTTTACACCAAGGCCACCTAACCCTTGTAGATAAAGCGGTAAAAGAAAATGATTGCGTTGTGGTTAGCATTTTTGTGAACCCCACACAGTTTAATAACAGCGAAGATTTAGAAAAATATCCCAGAAATCTCGATGCCGATGTAGCCCTGTTAAATTCTTTACATAAGAATATAATTGTCTATGCTCCAGAAATTTCAGACATATATGGCGATAAAATCACTGCTACAGCATATGATTTTCTAGGCCTAGAGCACGAAATGGAAGGCAAACACCGGGAAGGGCATTTTAATGGAGTTGGCACTATTTTAAATATTCTCTTTCGGATAATTAAACCCGACAACGCTTATTTTGGCGAAAAAGACTTTCAGCAATTGCAAATTGTAAAAAAATTAGTCGAAATTGAAAACCTTCCTGTCTCTATTGTGGGCGTTCCTATTGTTCGAGAGGAAAGCGGACTAGCTATGAGCTCACGAAACAACCGCCTTACCGAAAAACAACAAAAAGAGGCTGTATTAATATCAAAAACGCTAAAAGAAGTAAAAGAGCAATTTTCTTCCCATACTATTTCAGAATTAAACCGTTTTGTGAAAGAAACTTTCGAGAAAAACGACCAATTAGCGTTAGAATATTTTGAAATAGCCAACGAAAAAACCTTAAAAACAGCGGTAGAAAAATCTAAAAATGAGAAATATAGAGCCTTTATCGCTGTTTTTTCAGGAGAAATAAGATTAATAGATAATATGGCTCTAAATTAATACCTTTGCAAAATGCAAGTACACGTAGTAAAATCTAAAATTCACAGAGTTAAAGTTACCGGTGCAGACCTCAACTATATTGGAAGTATTACCATTGATGAAGATTTAATGGATGCAGCCAATATAATTGAAGGTGAAAAAGTACAAATTGTTAACAATAACAACGGCGAACGATTAGAAACCTATGCTATTCCAGGACCTCGAAATAGCGGTGAAATAACACTCAATGGTGCCGCTGCCAGAAAAGTAGCACCAGGCGATATACTAATTCTTATTACCTATGGTATGATGAGCATAGAAGAAGCCAAACAGTTTAAACCTGCTTTGGTTTTTCCAAACGAGGAAAACAATCTTTTAAAGTAATTTGAAAAAATCACTTACAAAATTTCTTAAAATTGCCCTGCCTCTGGCCTTGGGCATTTTTTTAGTCTATTATTCGTACACAAAGTTTACCCCACAACAATTAGATGAAATCGCTTTTTACTTTAAAAAAGCAGATTACACGTTTGTCGTTTTATCGGTTGTAATCACCTTACTTAGCCATATAATTCGATCGTTACGATGGAATTTATTACTAGAACCTGTTGGCTACAAACCTAAGGTGCTCAACAATTTTATGGCTATTTCTGTAGCCTATTTAATGAATATGTTTATTCCTAAAAGTGGTGAAATTTCTCGAGGAATTGTACTCGACAAATATGAAAAAGTCCCGTTCGATAAAGGTTTCGGGACTATCATTTCAGAACGTGTGGTCGATCTTGTTTTTTTAATGGCCTTTACGGCTCTGTCTGCTCTTTTTTACCCCTCTTCGCGTTTTGCTTATGACCTGTCTCTTATACACATCTGACGCTGCCGACGAC
>CAJXPE010000171.1 GCA_913057965.1 uncultured Marixanthomonas sp.
ATCTACACGTAAGGAGTCGTCGGCAGCGTCAGATGTGTATAAGAGACAGCATTCAATACAAGAGCCTGCTTTCGGTACTAATTTCTTATCAGCTACATCGAAAGATGCCTTTTCTAAGTCATAGGTCTGGTCCTTAATCATCCTATTTATTTGATGCGTATTGAAATCCTCGCCCATCGTTTCCAACATCATTTGTTGTTCTTCTGGTGCAAAAAGTGCGACACCTACACCCAATGAAATGGTCATTTCGCCATTGCGGACAAAGTGCTTGAAGCCTTCTATCAAACCTGCCAATTTTAGACGTTGTCTGATAAAGTTATCCGTTCTGCCCAATCGCTTTGCAATTTCGGTAGGTGCATATTTCTCGCTTAGGTAAGCAATAGCCTCGGCTTCTTCGGTAGGTTCTACATCTTGTCTTTGCAGATTCTCAATGATTTGAACTTCCAGAATAGCATTATTCTCATAGTTTCTCACAATGCAGGGAATTGTTTGCTTATTCGCCATTTTGCTTGCGCGAAATCTTCTTTCGCCCATAACGATGATAAAACCCTTTCCAGATTTGCGAACAGTAATTGGTTGTAATACACCAAATTCCTTGATGCTATCCGAGAGCTGTTGTAGCTGCTTCTCATCAAAGGTCTTTCTCGGTTGCTTAGGGTCAGGCTTAATGTTGCCCAACGGTAAGTTCTGAATTTGAAGTACGGATGATTTCTTTCCGTTTACTTCTTTCTTGGCAGTAGATTTCGTTCTACTGCGTTTCTTTGTGGTACTCGCTTTTGTTGTCATAATACTCAAATTTTTGATTAAACAATATTTGAGCAGAAACCAAACGGAAGATAAAATCTTGGCTCAAAAGGAAACGGAATAAATGAGTAGGGGAAGAAGCGTTGGCTTTATGCCGTAGTCTTTTGATGGAAGTATTTTACGAGTTTACCTTGCGTGTATATTGTATGATAATAAACTTCCCTTACGAAGAAGTAAGGTCGTGATTAGATAAAGTTTATTATTCTGATAGTAAATTCATAGGGTTTAAAAACAAATAGAAGAATTTAACATCAATAAAAATGTTGCCTTCAAAATAGCAAAATGTTGTACCTATGTTGTACCAAGTCATAAAAAAAGCCGAGATTTTCATCTCAGCTTTTTTAGTACCGAAGGCGGGAATCGAACCCGCAAGCCTTGTGAGCAATGGATTTTGAATCCATCGTGTCTACCAATTCCACCACTTCGGCATACTTTTTTTCCCTTCTCAAATTTGGATTTTGAATCCAGCGCGTCTACCAATTCCGCCACCAAGGCAAATATGGACGGCAAAAATACACTTTTTTTATAAAACTTAAATATTTATACGGTTCATTTTTAACTCGCTTTGTAATTAATTTTTACATTTGCAAACAATTAATTTCAAATAAAAACCATGTCCGCTCCCATTCCAGAACCCAAAATTTTTGCCTGTAAACAAAGTGAAGTCCTAGCTGCTAATATTGCTAAAGCCTTCGGAATTCCATTAGGAAAAGTAATCACCTCTACATACAGCGATGGTGAGTTTCAACCTTCTTTTGAAGAATCTGTTCGCGGAAGCCGGGTTTTTATTATTGGTTCCACGCACCCAAACAGCGATCATTTAATGGAAATGTTGTTAATGCTGGATGCTGCAAAAAGAGCTTCTGCAAGGCATATTACAGCTGTACTACCCTATTTTGGTTGGGCTCGGCAAGATAGAAAAGATAAACCACGTGTTCCCATAGCTGCAAAATTGGTGGCTAAAATGTTAGAAACAGCTGGAGCTACTCGGATTATTACGATGGATTTACACGCCGATCAAATTCAAGGCTTTTTTGAAAAACCGGTAGACCACCTCTTTGCGTCTACCATATTTTTACCGCATTTACGCAAATTGAACTTAGACAATTTAACAATCGCTTCCCCAGATATGGGCGGTAGTAAGCGAGCGTACGCTTATTCAAAAGCTTTAGAAAGTGATGTGGTAATTTGTTACAAACAACGAGAAAAGGCAAACGTAATTTCGCACATGGAATTAATTGGTGATGTGCAAGGTAAAAATGTAGTATTGGTAGACGATATGGTTGACACCGCCGGAACCTTAACAAAAGCTGCCGATCTTATGATGGAACGCGGTGCTTTAAGCGTTCGTGCTATTTGTACCCACCCTATCCTTTCGGGCAATGCTTATGAAAGGCTTGAGAACTCAAAGCTGGAAGAGTTAATCGTTACCGATTCTATACCATTACGTCAACAAAGTGACAAAGTGCAAGTATTAAGTTGTGCAAACCTTTTTGCTGAAGTCATGCTGAGTGTAAATCACAACAAAAGCATTAGTTCTAAGTTTTTAATGTAACCCTCAACAAAACAGACAGAAAAGCGGTAAAATAACCGCTTTTTTATTTTCAGTACAAAGAAAAAAACCGCATCTTTGCACTCCAAAATTTTTAATACATACTAATTTACAACTTAATACAATGAAATCACTTACAATCAAAGGATCTAAAAGAGAAAGCGTAGGCAAAGTAGCAACGAAAGCCTTACGTAATGCTGGAAAGGTTCCTTGCGTCGTGTACGGAGGGGATGAAACCATTCATTTTTCAGCAGATGAACTGTCTTTTCAAAACCTAATCTACACACCCGACGTTTTTAGGGTTGAATTAAAGTTGGAAGACGGTGAAACAATTGACTGTGCATTACAGGACATTCAATTTCACCCAGTAACAGACCAAATTCTTCACATTGATTTCTATCAATTATTCGATGGTACTCCTATAAGCATGACTATTCCGGTACGTGTTAGAGGTAACGCTATTGGAGTTAAAAATGGTGGGGTATTGCGTATTATTAACCGTAGATTACGTGTTAGAGCATTACCTAAAAACCTTCCAGATTTTATCGATGTTGATATTTCTAAAATGAAAATTGGAGATGTTCAAACCGTTGGAGATATCGAATTGGAAGATTTCGAATTCTTACACGAAGACAAAAAAGTAATTTGTCAAGTTAGAACTTCTCGTACTGCTATTGTTGATGAAGTTGACGAAGATGAAGACGAAGAAGATGAAGAAGGAGCTGAAGGCGAAGAAGGAGCTGAAGGAACCGAAAGCGCTGCTGAAGGAACTGAAAAGACAGAAGGATCTTCTGACGAATAAAAACTTCTATCTTAAGATATATAAAAAGCATCCTATATTTAAGGATGCTTTTTTTATTTTTACTGCTGAAACACACATTACATGCTTTCATTTTTTAAGAAACTCTTTAGCGTAAAAAAAAAGCAACCCTATACACAAGGTGACCCTATGAAAAAATTCTTAATTGCTGGACTAGGAAATATTGGCCCTAAATATCACAACACACGTCATAATATTGGCTTTAAAATCCTTGATAGCATCGCCGAAGAAAATGATTTAACGTGGCAAACCGAAAAATTGGGCGATATCACCATTCATAAAAAGAAAGGACGTACCTTTTTATTATTAAAACCCAGCACGTTTATGAACCTCAGCGGAAAAGCCGTTCGATATTGGCTGGATAAAGAAAAAATCCCGTTAGAAAATTTGTTGGTAGTAACAGATGACTTAAACCTTCCGTTCGGAACGCTTCGTATAAAGACAAAAGGAAGCGATGGCGGTCATAATGGATTAAAAGATATACAAAACACGTTACAGACCAATAAATACAATCGATTTCGATTTGGCATTAGTGACGAATTCAGTAAAGGCCGTCAAGTAGATTATGTATTAGGCGAATGGGATGAAGAAGAGGATAAAAAACTACCAGAACGCTTAAAAAAAGCGAGCAAGGCCATCGAATCTTTTGGGCTAGCAGGCATAAATAATACTATGAATACTTTTAACGGAAACTAAGGTGGAAGAATACAACTCAGCTTCGAAATATAACAATGATAGACCTTGTGTAGTAACCATCGGTACTTTTGATGGTGTTCATATTGGTCATAGAGCTATTTTAGACCGCTTGGTTCAGACGGCGAAAAAAGAAAACTTAGACTCAGTTCTACTTACTTTTTTTCCACATCCGAGAATGGTGCTTCAAAAAAACTCCGACTTAAAACTGATCAATACACTTTCAGAAAAAAAAGAGTTGCTTAAAAAAACAGGTCTCGATCATTTAATTATTCATCCATTCACAAAACAATTCTCACGGTTAACAGCTTTGGAGTTTGTTCGTGATATTTTAGTAAATAAATTAAAAGCCAAAAAAGTGATTATTGGCTACGACCACCGTTTTGGCCGAAACCGAACAGCAGATATAAATGATTTAAAAGAATTTGGGAATACTTACGGTTTTTCTGTTGAAGAAATTAGCGCACAAGAACTCGACAAAGTAACAGTAAGTTCAACCAAAATACGAAAAGCTCTTGAAGCCGGTGATATTAGTACCGCAAACGAATACTTAGATTATCAATTTATGGTTTCTGGAACAGTTGTAGAAGGGAAAGCCATTGGAAGAACGATGAAGTATCCAACGGCAAACCTAAACCCCACTGAAGATTATAAGCTCATTCCTCAAAATGGCGTATATGTAGTAAAAGCTACTATTAACGATAAACAAGTTTTCGGGATTACCAGTATTGGCACCAACCCTACAGTAGGCGGAACAAAAAAAACCATAGAAACCCATTTTCTGGATTTTGATCAAAATTTATACAACCAGCAGTTGCAAATTGAATTTATCACCCACATTCGTGATGAAGAAACCTTTGATGGCGTTGACACCCTAAAAGAAGCCATAAAGCAAGACGAACTTTTTGCTAGGAACTACCTCAATACCCGTGGATAAATTTCTATTTAAACATATAGACAATACAGGACTCGTGTTATGGCGGGTGGTTTTTGGAGCTTTAATCGCTATAGAAGGATTTGGCGCAATTGCTTCTGGCTGGGTGCGACGCACCTTAGTCGAACCGGATTTTACCTTCAACTTTATCGGGTTTGAATTTTTACAGCCATTACCTGGCGATTTAATGTATTGGTATTTTGCTTTAATGGGCACTTTTGGCATTTTAGTTATGCTCGGTTATAAATATCGGTTTAGCATGTTTTGCTATGCGCTTATGTGGAGCTGTGTTTATTTAATGCAAAAATCGTCTTACAACAATCATTATTATTTAATGATGTTACTCTGCTGGATGATGGTTTTTTTACCAGCCAACAGATGGTTTTCTATTGATGCAAAACAAAATTCAAGTATTAAGTCACCTTCTATGCCTAGATGGGTGTTGTTGGTATTGATTCTTCAAGTATGGATTGTGTACACCTACGGCTCTATTGCAAAATGGTATCCTGGTTGGCTCGATGCCAGTGTGGCTGAATTATTTATGAGAAGCAAATCCGATTATTGGCTAGTGGGTGGCTTGCTTCAAGAAAATTGGGTGCATTGGTGCATTGCCTATGTAGGCATTCTATTCGATTTACTGATTGTCCCGTTATTGCTCTGGAAACGCACCCGATTGGTAGCTTTTATACTTTCCATATTTTTTCACCTCTTTAATTCATTTGTATTTCAAATTGGTATTTTTCCGTATATGTCTATGGCATTTGCGTTGTTTTTCTTTTCTTCGGAAACATTACAAAAACGATTTCTTCCGAAGAAAAAATTATACACTAAAGGCGAAGTGATTGTACCCAATTACAAACCTGTTTTAATAGGCGTATTGTCCGTTTATTTTATATTCCAAATTGGCCTACCATTACGCCATTGGTTTTTTAAGGACGATGTACTCTGGACCGAAGAAGGCCACCGACTAAGTTGGCGCATGATGCTACGCAGTAAAGCTGGCAGTTTATCCGTTTGGGTTAAAGAAAAAGGCACCGCTGAAAAAAAACGCTATGACTACACCCAATTACTCTCTAAAAAACAACAACGTTCTGTAAAAGCAAAGCCCGATATGTTATGGCAGTTAGCGCAACGTATTGAAGAAGCAGAAGCTAAAAAAGGGAGAGATGTAGCGGTGTATATGGATGTGAAAATTAGGGTAAATACGGGTGGATATCATAGACTTATTGATGAAGAAACAGATCTTGCCGCTCAACCTTGGCAACATTTTAAACACCACGACTGGATTTTACCGTCTGAAGAAGGGTTTGCTAGGAAAGTAAAAAATGATAAGTAAGATGGGGTTTCTCCCTACGCTCGAAATGACTGTGCTAACCATCCCGACACAGGAACAACGAGGGATCGCATTCGAGTAAACAGCCTGTTATATCTTTTCTATAAAAAAACAACAATAAAACTTCCATTTCCCTAACTTTGCATTCTTAAAATTTTAGGACTATGTTACAAGTACACGAAATCCGCGAAAACAAGGATCAGTTTATCAAAGCACTTGCCAAAAGAGGCATGGATGCAACCAACGATCTGGAAGCGATTATTGCTGCAGACGAAACCCGTAGAAACACCCAGACTAAACTGGATGAAACGTTATCACCTGTCTCTTATACACATCTGACGCTGCCGACGACTCCTCACGT
>CAJXPE010000172.1 GCA_913057965.1 uncultured Marixanthomonas sp.
TCTACACGTAAGGAGTCGTCGGCAGCGTCAGATGTGTATAAGAGACAGGATTTATATATACATATTTAATTCTCTTAAGCATTCTTCTTTTTACAGGTAAGACTGTTTTTTCTCAAGGGACTTTTGCCCTCCCTGACGGGGATAGAAGGGATAAAATTTCTTTTGATTTAATTAATAACCTCGTGGTTATCCCTGTAGAGGTAAATGGGACTCCATTATCTTTTTTGTTAGACACAGGTGTGAAGTCTACTATTATTTTCAGCTTAAGCAAACAAGATTCACTTGAATTGAAAGAAACGACACCTGTTAATCTCAGGGGTTTGGGGGCTGGTGGGGTTATAAAAGGGTTGAGAAGTAAAAACAATAAAATTAAAATTGGAGAGGCAGTTAGTGATAATCATACTATTTACGTAATATTTGAAAATTCTTTAAACCTATCTCCACGAATGGGTGTGCCAATAAATGGGATTATTGGTCTAGATTTCTTTAAAAGTTTTATTGTAAAAACAAATTATACTTCAAAAAAAATTAAATTCTATAACCCTGAAAGGTATTCTTATAGAGAATGCAGAAGGTGCGAGGTTTTTAATCTTGATTTTTTTAAAGATAAGCCGTATATAAACTTTTCTGTGCAACGAGGTAAAAAAGAAGAAGAAGTTACTTTGTTGTTAGATAGTGGCTCAAGCGATGCATTGTGGTTGTTTGATTCAGCAGGATTTTTGTCTGAAAATCCTAAAAATTACTTCGTAGATTTTCTAGGTCTTGGTTTAAGTGGTCATATTTATGGAACAAGATCTCGATTAGAAATGGTTAAAGCTGGGGATTTTGAACTTGAAAGTGTAAACGTTGCTTTTCCTAATAAGGAGGCTACAGAAAATTTAGAACTGTATGTAGAACGTGATGGCAGTTTGGGAGGCGATTTTCTAAGGCGATTTATCGTAACCATGGATTACCCGAATAAGAAGGTTATGCTAAAAAGGAACCGTAATTTTTCTGATCCTTTTCGGTATAACATGAGTGGTTTAACCTTAGAACACGATGGCGTTGATGTTTATGCAGAAAAAAGTACTCAACAAGAGTATAAAATTGATGAATTAGGAAATAATAGTTCATCAGGCAATAGAGCGTATGATATTTATTCAAAAACTGAAATATTTTTAGTGCCGCGATACATAGTTGCTGAAGTGCGAGAAAACTCTGTTGCACAACGGTCCGGAATATTAAAAGGGGATGAAATACTTAAAATTAATGGAAGACCGGCACATAAGTATAAGTTATATAAACTAAACATCTTGTTTTCTTCGGAAGAGGGGAAGAAAATAAATTTAGATATAAAACGAAATGAAAAGGTTTTTGAAGTAAGTTTTAGGCTTGAAAAAGTGTTATAACTTAAGTCCAAACGTAAAAACAATAGAGCTGTTTACCGTATTTACCAAAGCACTATCCGTCAAGCCAATGTTATAAAGTTGTTGTTGCCGTTCTTGTTCTGTTCTAGCATAAGAAAGATCCATATAGTAATTTCCGAAGTTGTACCCTAGACCTAAGGAAACACCGTTTAAATCGTCCATAACCTGCTTGTTATTATAAGGGCTTTCTTCATAGTGGTAGCCGGCTCTTAAGCTTATGTCGCTAAAGCGATACTCGCCTCCAATTCTATAAGTGGAAGCTCCTGTAAGGGTGTTGTCAATAATTCCATTTTCAGCTGAAAAAACAGGGTCTGAAGTTGGTTTAAATGTAATTTCAGAAAAGTCCTTATAAGAATAATCAAAACTAATTAACGCACTTTTACCAAAGATATAAGCAGCACTGGCAGCTAATTTTCCAGGTGTTTTTAGATCGTAATCTTCATATACGTTTAAAACTTGTGGATCTATTATGGCAGTATTAGTTTGTCCATCGATTGTTCTTTCAGTTTCCAAATACTGGGTTGTTTCTTCAGAAATGGTATACCAAGTAGGGGTGTCGTAAGTTAATCCTAGTCTAAGGTTCTCTGCTACTTTAGCAATGGCGCCCACTTGTGCTGAAAACCCAGAGCCTAAGACAGAAAGGTTGTTTTCAAAACCAATTTGGTTCACTGTGCTTCCTTGATTGTTGTTCGTTTCCGAAAGAAACGTGCTTTGTTGGTAGTCTATTACGTGTGAGTTTAAGTTTATTCCGAAGAAAAAGTTGTCTGTATACTGAGTGGCGAGGTTTAATGTATATTTTCCGCCATATCCTTTAGTGATTGAGGTGTACTCTTGATTAAAGCTCCCTGCTGCCACATTTGAGGTATATTGTGTGTTATTAGAGTTATTTTCCACAGGATCAAAAATAAAACCTTGATATCCTAAGAAAGCATTTTGTGCGGTTACGCCTTGATTTTCTCCTAAAAAACTGTATAAATCTGAAATAGTTTCACTCCCTTGCAGTTGTAATAAATTTAAGGGTATACCTTGTGCTTGTTCCAAGAAAAAGTTAGCAATTGAATTGTTACCGTTTCCGGCTATAAAAAGCTCGTTATCATAATTCTGGGTGTTATTGTAATTCACGCCTAATGTGAATTTTCGCCAAGGTGAGTTTTCATTCGTGTTGTTAAAAACGAATACACCACCAACTTGGTTGAGGTTTACATCGGTGTCTAAGCTTTTAGTAAATGTGTTAAAGTATAGAGCTTCGTTGTTTTTGTCTAAAACACCTGCTGAAATGCTTGCTTCATTTCTAAGAAAAACAGCTCCACCTGCCGGGTTAATAGCGATTGCCGATAAATCACCTCCTAGTGCACCAAATGCTCCGCTTAGCCCGTTAAACCTTGCTGTACCAGTTGTATTTTCTTGGCTATAGCGCAAGCCGTCGGCAATACCTTGAGCTTGCAATGTAGCCATAGAAATGACAGTTATGAGGAAGAAAACAATTCTTTTCATATCAATTTAATTTATTTTTTTTGAAATTATCCGCGTCCGCCGCCTCTGCTACTATTTCTGCTGCTTCTGCTAGAATTAGAACCTGATGAAGATCGAGAAGACCTACTTGAACTATTCACAGAGCTTCTAGAGCTTTGTGCAGGAGGATTATAATTTGACCTTCTAGATGAAGTATTGCTTCTTCGTGCAGATCGAGAGTTGAAATTTCTCACTGCTTTACTGTTGCTTCTTCTCGCAGAGGTATTAGATCTTCTACTAAACGAACTTCTTCTTGCAGAATTGGAATTACTCCTTCTAGCTTGTGTTCTTCTATTAATTTCAGATCTAGAGTATGATCTTCTACTGTTAGTAGCATCAGAAGATCTTCCACGAGATTCTGATCTGTTATAATAATCGGTACTTCTTCTTCCACGATTGTATGAAATACCATGGTTGTATCCGTTTCCGTAATATCCGCCGTGACCGTAATGGTTATAGCCTCCGTAGTAATAGGAACCTCCCCATAGGTAAAGGTCATGAGGTCCAAAATATCCACCATAGTATGGGTAGCCCCAGCCACCAAAGCCCCAGTAAGAGCGATACGGGTTATAGTATCCATAGTAGCCGTAACCTGGAAAGCCATAATTATATGTCCAATATGGACTGCCCCAATAGCCATAGCCATATCCAAACCCATTGTCGTGTATGTTTATAGTAACATCTCCAGAGTTGGTTCCCCAAGGACCATAACCTTCATTGTAGTCATTTCTTTCTTCTATAACGATATAGCCCTCATCATCCATATATTCTGAAGTGGTGTAAGCTTCAATATCAGTAAACACAAGGTCTTCGTCTTCAGGAATTCCCTCAAGTTCATTCGCTTTAGTGCTAAAGTATTGTTTGTAATAATTACCTCTATCTGTCGTTCCTTCTTCTACGGCTACATTCTCACCAGAACTATAAATACCATCAGTATCAGAATAGCTAGGGGTGTAGGTTCCGCATGAAGTGAGTAGTAGTGCTGTAACCCCTATAAATAAATAGGGTAGAAATCGTTTTCGTATGTTGTATATTAATTGCATAACTGCTTTTATTTTAATTGTTGGACATCTTAAAAATAATTAGTTTTGCCGAGATAAACGAGAACTACTAATCATTTAACATTACAAAGCACAACATTTGTGCCAAACTACGAGATATGGGGAAGAACTTAACTACGAGAAGTGAGGATTATTCAAAATGGTACAATGAGTTGGTTATCAAGGCCGATCTTGCCGAAAACTCTGGTGTGCGAGGCTGTATGGTGATAAAACCATATGGATATGGTATCTGGGAAAAAATGCAAGCGGAATTAGATCGAATGTTTAAAGAAACAGGGCATCAAAATGCTTATTTTCCACTTTTTATCCCGAAATCCTACTTTAGTAAAGAAGCGAGTCACGTAGATGGTTTTGCCAAAGAATGTGCGGTAGTTACGCATTATCGTTTAAAAAATGATGAAGATGGAAATGGTATCGTCGTAGATCCTGATGCTAAATTGGAAGAAGAATTAATTGTTCGTCCAACCTCAGAAACTATTATTTGGGATACCTATAGAAAATGGGTGCAATCGTACCGTGATTTGCCTTTGTTAATAAATCAATGGGCTAATGTGGTACGTTGGGAAATGCGTACACGATTATTTTTACGTACATCAGAATTCTTATGGCAAGAAGGGCATACAGCGCATGCAACCGAAAAAGAAGCCATTGCCGAAGCGGAGCAAATGATGAACATCTATGCAGATTTTGTTGAAAATTATATGGCCGTTCCAGTTATAAAAGGTTTAAAAACCGAAAGCGAACGATTTGCCGGAGCATTGGAAACCTATTGTATAGAAGCGTTAATGCAAGATGGAAAAGCACTGCAAGCAGGTACTTCTCACTTTTTAGGGCAGAATTTTGCCAAAGCGTTCGATGTTAAATTTGCATCAAAAGAAGGAAAACAGGAATATGTTTGGGCGACCTCTTGGGGTGTTTCTACCCGTTTAATGGGAGCGTTGATAATGACGCATAGTGATGATAATGGGCTTGTATTACCTCCCAAATTAGCGCCCGATCAGGTTGTAATTGTGCCTATTTATAGAAACGACGAGCAGTTTGATGCAGTTAGTGAAGTGGCAAACCAATTACAGGCTAAATTAAGAGCAGCAGGGATTCGTGTAAAGTTTGATAATAGAGATACTCATAAACCCGGTTGGAAGTTTAATGAATATGAATTAAAAGGGGTTCCGGTACGTATAGCCATTGGACCTAAAGACGTTGAAAAAGGAACGGTAGAGCTAGCAAGAAGGGATACATTAACAAAAGAATTTGTAAACCAAGATGAGGTGGTTGATACAGTTTCTGGCTTAATGACTGAAATTCAAAACAATCTATACGTTAAAGCAGTTGATTACAGAACAGAGCATACAACCAAGGTAGATAGTTATGAAGAATTTAAAAAAGTGCTAAAATCTAAAGGTGGATTTATTGCTGCACATTGGGATGGAACAACAGAAACGGAAGATCGAATAAAAAATGATACAAAAGCAACAATTAGATGCATTCCCTTGGATGGAGAGAAAGAAGCGGGAAGCTGCATGATTACAGGCAAGCCGTCAAGTCAGCGCGTGCTATTTGCAAAGGCATATTAATTTTTTTTAAAAAAGATTGAAAACTATTTGCAGAATTGAAAATGTGTTGTATTTTTGCATCCGCAATTGAAAAACAATTGGCCCGTTCGTCTAGGGGTTAGGACGCCAGGTTTTCATCCTGGTAACAGGGGTTCGATTCCCCTACGGGCTACAAATTAAAGAGAAAGAATTATGGCGAATCACAAGTCAGCTTTAAAGAGAATTAGAAACAGCGAAACAAAGCGTTTACGCAACCGGTATCAGTTTAAAACTACGCGTAATGCTATTAAAAAACTGAAAGATGCTACAGATAAGAAAGAAGCTCAAAAGCTTTTTCCTGAAGTAATGTCTATGATTGATAAATTGGCGAAGAACAATGTTATCCACGGTAACAAAGCGGCTCATTTAAAGTCTCAGATGTCAAAACACGTAGCGGCACTATAAGCTACACTTTCTAAGAAAAATTGTAAAAGCCCTTTCAGGAAACTGAAAGGGCTTTTTTTGTTTTGGTTATATTTACTGTACATATTGATTAAATTAATTAAATGGCTACAATAAGTTCAAATTTAGAGAGTGAAGATTATCAAAGTAGAAAAATTGATTTTCTACAATTAAATGAGAACATTCATAATAACCTAAAAGCTATCGTTGAGTATCCAAGAAATGCATTTTTAAAAGATAGGATAATAATTCAAAATACGGACAATCTACCCTATAACCCAAAGCATGCACTTGTTGATATTATGATTCAGGAGGAATTAATAGAATATGATCCCGAACATAAATTTTATCTTAATCCAACCAAAAAAGGTTATAAGGTTTATAGGACTGGTGGATGGCTAAAATACCTAGAACGTGAGAAGAGAAATTCTGATAGAAATGATAAAAAAAATATTTACGACTACAATCTGTCTCTTATACACATCTGACGCTGCCGACGACC
>CAJXPE010000173.1 GCA_913057965.1 uncultured Marixanthomonas sp.
TACGAGATGTAGAGAGGTCTCGTGGGCTCGGAGATGTGTATAAGAGACAGAATTGAAACTTCGAGGCCTTGGAAAGATCAACACCCTTTTTAGTGAAGTTGGGTAATATCTTTTTGTTCAGTTTGGCCAATGCTTTAAAAAATCGCTTTTTCATATCTTTATAAAAGTAAAAAAACCTTCCTAAATATCAGGAAGGTTTAAGAAATTTATAAGAGTTAACTTATTGTTTTGTTGTTATTTCAACAACACCGTTTATTCCTTTTCCACCATATTTTTTTAGTGCTTTTTTTCCTTTTAGCACATTTATTTTTTCGATAGATTCTGGTGTTATTTCTTTTACATCAATTTCTTTTGTCTCTTTTCCATTTACGAAATAGACTGGATTTTCTGTTGCATTGTTATCATCTGTAGTGACAATTTCTACTTTTTTATGAGATGGATATTTAGCTGTATAAAGAAGTCGTGAAGAATCTCCTGTTCGCTCTCTTATTACTTCCAGTCGTTTTTTCATAGCTTGGTCTCTTTCTTTCATACGTTCTTCTTGTTCTTCCATGCGCTCCTTTTGTCTAATTTCTATTTCTTCACGGCGTTCTTTCATCCGTTCCTTCATGTGTTCCATTTCTTTATTTCTTTCCAGCATTATTTCATCACGCTCTCCCATCATTTTTTGATGTTGCATCTTTTGTGCTTCGGTCATCACGGTCCTCGAACTTATGGCTCCACTTTCTGAAACGGTAAGCACGTAATCGCTTATCGGTTGGTTGCTACTTACGCTGTAATTATTGTTGTTACCCCGCGAATCGCTAAATGCAATGGAGATACCCGTTATTTCTCCTTTCGTGTTGCGTTTTACATTTTTGTAATTAAAACTGGCGTTATCTTCAGTTTTTAGTTTTTGCTTATAGGCTTCAAGTTCAGCATCGGTCGTGTTTTTAGTAATATATATTTTGATGGGTTTTACCGAATCTTGCTGGACTGCGCTGTTTCTTTTTTCCGAAGAAAGCGAGCTTGTTTTGTTCTTTTTTCCTTCAGAAGAAGTTGTTTCGCTATTTGATGTATTCGCTGCCGTATCGTTTTTCTGTGTTTCAGAAGTATCGTTCCCATTGTTTTTAACAGCAGCATCAACCGAAGGATTTTCAGTTTCAGAATATTTGATGTTCTCATTGACATTAAAACTCCATAGAAATACAGCTAAGAGCGGAAGAATGGTTAGTAATTTTAATGTGTTTACTTTTTTTGAATTCCTTTTGTTTAACATAACGATTCGTTTTTTGGTGAATGATTGATAAAAATTAGTAGTCAACGCTGGTATGGGATAAGTAGATGAGGCTTTTACCAGCGCAACTTGGTATTCTTTTTTTGATGAAACCAATGTGACGGTTTCGTTGTCTGCAATAAATTCTAGATTTTCTTCAATGCTTTTTTTGTACAACCAAGCAAGCGGGTTGGCCCATTGAACGGCCGTAAGCAAATTGCCAATAAGATATCAATGGAGTGTCTTTGATGGGCGTGTACTTTTTCGTGTTTTAAAATCATAGTAAGCTCCTTTGTTTGGTGTAAGGCGGGATTATACACGATGTAGTTAAAGAATGAAAAAGGTAATAGCTTTTCGTGTGTTTCTATGAATTTGAATCCATTTTTAATGGTAATGGGATGTTTTTTCAGCAATAAAGAAAGCGAATAGCATTGTTTAGCGAACCGAATTAAAAATATAGCGGTCACCAATGTGTACATAATAAGTGCAATATTCCACCAATCTATCTGTTGCGATGCTGTCGCTACTTGCGAGGGGATTTCTTCAGAATATGCTGCTATATTCATATTAGGAGCGGGAATAGTAATTGTTTTGTCAAACTGAATGAAGGGTAAAATGAAAGACAATAAGAGTCCGCTTCCTAAAAATAGTCGGTTGGTTGTAAAATGGGTGTCACTTTTTAAAAGTGTTGCATATACAACGTAGAACAAAGAAAGTATTACGGCAGCTTTACCTATATATATAAGGACATCCATGTTATTTGTTTTCAATTATTTCTAATATTTCCCGAAGTTCTGTAGCGCTTATTTTTTCTTCTTTAGCGAAAAAGGAAACCATACTTTTATAGCTGTTGTTAAAGTATTTTTTGGTAGCAAGGTTCATAAAACGTCCGGTATAATCAACTTTACTGATGGTAGGGAAGTATTGATGGGTTTTGCCAAAGGCTGTGTAAGATACAAACCCCTTTTCTTCCAGGTTCCGAACAATGGTAGATACCGTATTGTAATGGTTTTTTCCTGGTAAGAGCGCTATAATCTCTTTAACAAAGGCTTTTTCCAACTGCCAAAGCGCTTGCATGATTTCTTCTTCTTTATTTGTAAGTCGTTCCATAGGGGTAAATATAAAACTATTTATGTAGTTACAAAACTATTTTTATAGTTATATAACTGAAATTTTAGTTTATTATTGTTTTTTATGTAATTACTGGGTATTAAATTGGAAGATGTGATTACCTTTTATCTTTCTCTTCACTATTACTAAAACTAGTTGATTTCTCTATAATAGGAACGGGCAGGGCAAGAAAGAGATATATCGAAGGTAAATCGTACTTCTTTCATAAATCGTAGCTCGAAAATCTTTCATCGTTTTAGTATCTTCGCAGCTTAAAATAATTTTATGGGAGTTTCAATACTTTTTGTTTTTCTTGGTTTATTGTTATTGGTAATAGGAGGAGAATTTTTAGTGCGTTCTTCGGTGGCTTTATCGTTTAAACTGCATTTATCAAAAATGGTCATAGGGTTAACGGTTGTTTCTTTTGCAACCTCTGCACCCGAACTCCTAGTAAGTATACAAGCAGCCTTGGAAAATGCAAGTGATATTTCCTTAGGAAATGTAATAGGCTCTAATATTGCGAACATTGGCTTGGTACTGGGTATAACAGCTTTTATAGCACCTCTTGCGATAGATCGTGATTTTTACAAATTCAATTGGCCGGTAATGATGTTGCTTTCCGTTGCTTTGTATTTTTTACTGAAAAGTGGCAATCAATTAGATAGACTTGAGGGAGGCGTACTTCTTATATTATTAGTAACGTATTTATATCTTCTTATAAAACGTGCCCGAAAGCAGAAAAAATCGAAACCTGTTGACGACGGGATTGATGAGGGGCTTTCTAAAACGTCTAATTTTAAAATTATCATTTGGCTTTTATTGGGCGGCTTAGGTTTATGGGGCGGAAGTGAATTGCTAGTTACAGGAGCAGTCGATATGGCTACAGCATTAGGCGTTACAGAGCGTGTTATTGCAGTAACAATGATAGCAGTTGGTACAAGTGTTCCTGAGTTGGCAGCTTCGGTAATTGCCGCATTAAAAAAGGAAAAAGCAATTTCATTGGGTAACCTAATCGGTTCAAATATTTTTAATATTGCTTCTGTATTAGGAATTACAGCCATTATTAAACCAATTATGGTAGAAAGCCAAGAAGTGCTAAGCAATGATATATTCTGGATGTTAGGTTTCGCTGCTATATTAATTCCGTTAGCATTTCTTCCGAAGAAATTTGAAATAGGAAGATTTAAAGGTCTCTTTATAGTAGTAGCTTATGCTGCCTTTCTAAGCTTAACTATTTTAAAGTAACACCACTCTTTATGTTGATTTGACAAATGACCCCTTAAATTTAGGGGTTATAAATAATTTAATACTATTTATTGATAAGTTAACATTAAAAATTAGGGGGTGTAAAAAAAATAAACCTATTTTTGCTCCATTCTAATTTTAAAACACGACAACCAGATGTCAACTTTACGATTTCATGCCATTAAAGAAACCTTCAACAGAAGACCTGTAGAAGTGCAAGAACCTGCAAGACGTTCCGAAATCTTCGGAAAAAACGTTTTTAACGAGATGGCCATGCGCCAGTACCTTACTAAAACTTCGTACAATAGTGTTATGGATGCTATTGAAACCGGAAAAAAAATTGAGCGTAGTGTAGCCGATCACATTTCAACAGGAATGAAAGAATGGGCCATAGCAAAAGGAGCAACTCATTATACTCACTGGTTTCAGCCATTGACAGGTGCGACTGCTGAAAAACATGATGCTTTTTTTGAAACAACCGAAAACGGACATAGTATCGAGAAATTTGGCGGTGGACAATTGGTACAGCAAGAACCAGATGCATCCAGTTTTCCGCATGGAGGAATTAGAAATACATTCGAAGCTCGAGGCTATACAGCTTGGGACCCGACTTCCCCAGCTTTTTTATATGGTACAACCTTATGTATTCCAACGGTGTTTGTTTCTTATACAGGAGAAGCGTTAGATTATAAAACACCATTATTGCGAGCATTACAAACAATAGATCAATCTGCGACAGCAGTAGCAAAATATTTTGATAAGAATGTTACTAAAGTAAATGCAACCTTAGGATGGGAGCAGGAATATTTCCTTATTGATAAGGCATTAGCAACTTCCAGACCAGATATTGCACTTTCTGGAAGAACATTATTAGGACATTCTTCTCCAAAAGGACAACAATTAGACGATCATTATTTTGGTTCAATTCCTTTACGTGTCCTTAATTATATGCGTGATCTGGAAACCGAATGTATGTTATTGGGGATTCCGGTAAAGACACGACATAATGAAGTGGCACCAAACCAATTTGAGTTAGCACCTATTTTTGAAGAAACCAATCTTGCCGTTGACCATAACTCTTTGTTAATGGACTTGATGGACAAAGTGGCTGACCGACATAATTTTAAAGTATTGTTTCACGAAAAACCGTTTGCAGGTGTAAACGGAAGTGGAAAACACAATAACTGGTCGTTGGCAACCAACACGGGAGTTAACTTATTAGGACCTGGCAGTACCCCGATGAAAAATCTTCAGTTTTTGACATTCTTTATTAATACGTTAAAAGCTGTAAACGATCACGAAGAGTTACTAAGAGCATCGATTGCAGGAGCAAGTAACGATCACCGTTTAGGAGCGAACGAAGCACCGCCAGCTATTATTTCGGCATTTATTGGATCGCAATTAACAGAAGTACTGGACGAACTTGAAAAAGTAACCGACGGTAAATTATCGCCACAGGAAAAAACAGATTTAAAATTGAATGTGGTTGGTAAAATTCCTGAAATTTTAATGGACAATACCGACAGAAACCGTACATCTCCTTTCGCCTTTACTGGAAATAAGTTTGAATTTCGTGCGGTAGGTTCTACGGCAAATTGTGCTAATCCAATGACCGTTTTAAATGCGATTGTTTCAAAACAACTAATCGACTTTAAAGAAAAGGTAGATGCCCTTATAAAAGGCAAAAAGATGAAGAAAGACGACGCCATCTTTAATGTATTGAGAGAATACATAAAAGACTCAAAGCGCATTCGTTTTGAAGGAGATGGATATGGAGAAGCGTGGGAAAAAGAAGCGAAGAAACGTGGGTTGAGCAATAATAAAACGACTCCAGAAGCTTTAAAAGCAAGGATTTCTAAAGAGTCTATTGCACTGTTTGAAGATCTTAATATAATGAGTAAAGTTGAAATAGAAGCTCGTTATGAAATTGAAATGGAAGAATATGCCATGCGTATTCAAATTGAAGGAAGGGTGCTTGGAGATATTGCCAGAAACCACGTAATTCCTACTGCAATTCGATATCAGAATATTCTAATTAAGAATGTAAGAGGGCTGAAAGATATTTATGAGGACGGCTATAAAAAATTAGCTGGAGAACAATTAGTACTCATTGAAAAGACTTCAGAACATATTGAAAGTATTAATAAAGGTATTACAGAGATGATAGAGGAGCGTAAAAAAGCAAATAAAATAGATAATGCAGAAAAACGTGCTAAGGCGTATTGTAATAACGTAAAACCTTATTTTGATGAAATAAGATATCATTGTGATAAATTAGAGCTTTTGGTAGATGACCAACTTTGGCCACTAACCAAGTATCGTGAATTATTATTTACAAAATAATTTTTTAAATAGTTATCAAAAAGCCATTTAACGAAAGTTAAATGGCTTTTTTTAGATTCAAAATATGCTTTTCTGAAAACTCATTTGTTATTATTTAAATAATATTTTTAAAGTTGAGTAACGCAGAACAAAATGGAATGATGAACATGACTACCATAACAGAAAACGGAAATACAAACTCAAGTACAATGAGCCAAATGGGAAGTAATAATACTTCTACGGTAAACCAAATGGGAAATGGTAATATTTCTACGGTAAACCAAGGTGTCTAAGTATCAATGAACTAAAGTGTTCTTACAATAATAAAAAGGTCAGATATGTATTTTTACATACTGGCCTTTTTTAATGGTTATACTGCAATGTTTGGGTTTAAATCCTTATGTTCCTACAAAAAGTGTTGATTCAGTTTTTTCTAATTTTATGTATAATATCTGTCTCTTATACACATCTGACGCTGCCGACGACTCCTTACGTGTA
>CAJXPE010000174.1 GCA_913057965.1 uncultured Marixanthomonas sp.
CTTTTTATATTTAGATTTAACCGCCCGTAACGACTGGTCGAGTGCGTTGGCAACACCTTTTTCAGTTGATGGCACCTCGTTTTTTTATCCATCGGCTTCAGCAAGTTTTATTCTTTCCAATGTAACAGAATTGCCTGAAGTCTTCTCATTTGCAAAGCTACGAGCCAGTGTTGCCCAGGTTGGTAACGATACGGCACCCTACCAAACGTCGGGAGCATTCGTTTCGCAAACGCCTTATCAAGGGCAACCGACTTTTAGTAATCAAAATTTTATTCCGAATTCAAATTTAAAACCCGAACAGACCACCTCATATGAATTTGGTGCTGACCTTCGATTTTTCAAGGATCGCTTGAATTTTGATGTTACCTATTACAATACCTTAACGGAAGACCAAATTATTTCGTTACCTATTGGCATTTCCTCAGGTTACAATCAACAAGTAATAAATGGCGGAAAAGTAAGAAATCAAGGTCTCGAAATTATAACTGGAATAACACCTATTAAAACAGCAGATTTCCGTTGGAACACCACCTTTAACTTTAGTACCAGCAAGGCTGTCGTTGAAGATCTTCCGCAAAGTGACGGTCGATTAACACTCGCTTTTAGTCGAATTTACGACAGTGCCAACCAGACGGTATGGTTTCAAGTAGAAGAAGGTGGCGAAGTAGGCGACATCTATGGAACGGGTTATTCAAAAAACGAAAATGGTGATTTTATCATCGATGAAAACGGAAATTACATTGCCGACAACAACCTTAAAAAAATAGGGAATTACACGCCAGATTTTATGTTGGGTTGGAGTAACAATTTTGAATATAAAAATTGGAACCTCAGCTTTTTATTTGATTGGCGACAAGGCGGCGAATTGGTTTCCCGAACCCGCGCTTTGGCAACCGTTGGTGGTCAATTGGCTGAAACCACCCCGCGACCAGAAGAAGGCATTATAGCCAATGGTGTGGTGAATATAGGAACCGAAGCAAATCCTGAATACACACCCAATACGACGGCTATTTCAGCAGAAAGTTATTACCGTCAGTTTTACGACCGTAATCACGAAGAAAACAATGTGTATGATGCTTCCTATTTAAAACTTCGCCAATTTTCAATTGGGTATAGTTTTGAACTGAGAAACGGATTTTTAGGTCTGGCTGAAGGAGGAAAAGTGAGTTTCAACATTATTGGTAGAAACCTTTTTGCTTTTTCAGAGATTCCACATTTTGATCCCGAGCAGCTTGCCGTTCAAGGAAACGGTTTTGTTAGCGGTGTGGAAGATATGAGTTATGCGACCACACGTAGTATCGGTTTTAAAGCCGGAATTAATTTTTAAGATGAAAACCATGAAAAATTTACTCTATATATATAGCGGCATCATCTTGCTTTTTGCAAGCGGCTGCACCAAAGATTTTGAAGAAATCAACACGAACCCAAATGCGCCTAACTCGGTGCAACCGTCTCTATTGCTTAGACAGGTAATTTACGATTATGGCGAGCAAATGAGTTACGAAGGTTTTGTCGCCGGCGATCTGTTATCGCAACACCGTACAGCATTAGACTTTAATTTATTTGATCGTCATGCGCTAAAATCACCTCAATTAGGTGGAAATCCGTGGCCTATTTTTTACACCAACCTTAGGGACAACCAAATTATAATCGAGCAATCTCAAAGCACAGAAACCTTCGCAGTTTATGAAGGTCCAGCTTTGATTTTAAAAGCCTACATGGCAGCAGGATTGACTGATTTATTTGGCGATGTACCGTATTCTGAAGCATTTAATGGCGTAAATGGCACCGTAACACCAAAATACGACACCCAAGAGGATATTTATCTAACTGAAGGTGGAATAATTGACAATCTCAACAAAGGCATTGCAGCCATTGAAGCGTATGATGATGTCATTCCTTTAGAAGGCGATATTTTATTTGATGGAAATTTAGACAGCTGGATCACCTTTGCCAATTCATTAAAAATAAAACAATTGCTTCGTATTTCGGGGAAAATGGATGTTTCTTCCGAATTACAAGCTATTTACAATGACGGAAATTATTTAAAAACGAACGACCAAAACGCTATTTTCAATTTTACGAATACCGATCCTAATAGTTTTCGTTTGGCGCAACTTCGGGTAGGCGATTTTAACAATTTTGTCCTTTCAGAAACGATGGAGGATATCCTAAAAGAACTGAACGATGACCGAATTGGTGAATTTTTTCGTCCGTTTGAAAATTCAGATTCAGGTGAATTTAATGGATTAATAAACGGAATTGACGCTTCTAGCACTTCTATTGAATTGGCTAATTATTCCTTGGCAGGCACTGCTTTTCGAGAGGATACATCAACCTTAGACGCCAACTTTTTAACGGCTTGGGAAACGTATTTCAATTTAGCTGAAGCTGCCGAACGCGGATTTATTTCAGCAGATGCACAAACGTTATACGAAACAGGCGTAACTTTAGCTTTTGAATATTGGCAAACCGAAATGCCTTCGGATTATCTAACAGGAACAGCAGCCTATAATGCAACTGGGACAACCCCAATTCAACAAATTATCACCCAAAAGTGGGTAGCAAATATCATTAATGGCTATGAAGGTTGGGTAGAATGGCGACGCACCGGTTTTCCTGAATTTAAACCCGTAGCTGCCAGTTTAAACAATGGAATTATCCCTGTACGCTTGCCGTACCCAGCCGAAGAAGAAGCATTAAATGCTGAAAATTATCAAGAAGCAGCGAATGCCACAGATGGAAATAGTATTAACGTGCCAGTTTGGTGGGATGAATAATGTAAAAAGTGATTAAATGAATGTAACAATCTGGCAGTGGGGACTCATACTAGTATCAAGTTTGATACTATTTTTCCTATCCCCATTGGCGAAATCTACCGATCAATTTTTTAAAGCGACCCATCGTAAAAAAGCGCCCTCGGCTTTATGGTTAACGGGAAGCTTAATTATCTCATGGATTTTTGCAAAAAGCATTACTAATGCAGCAAACTTAGGGTTGGACTTTGGTATTGTGGGTGGCGTTGCGTATGCCGGATATTATCTTTCTTTTGCGGTTGCTGGTATTATAATATATCAATTACGGGTTAAAGGAGGGTTTAAAAGCATTCATGATTTTTTAACCAACCGTTTTGGGAGAGGAGCGATGGCTTTGTTCTCAATATTAATTGCTATCCGACTTTTTAACGAAGTTTGGAGTAATACGATGGTTATTGGCACCTATTTTGGCGACCAAGGAAGCACACCGTACTATTGGGCAATTTTAGTCTTTACTACCTTAACCTTGGCGTATGCTATAAAAGGTGGATTGAGTAGTTCTATTTTTACCGATGTGATTCAAATGGGGCTTTTTGCAGTGTTATTGGTTGTTATTTTAGGAGCGATTTTTTCCACGGAAGATTTTACAGTTCAAGAAGTGGCAGTTTCAGGCTCTTGGACGTTTGAACTAGGATTGAATTTATTTTTTGCCGCCATGATACAATCGTTTAGTTATCCTTTTCACGATCCTGTATTAACCGACCGAGCTTTTTTAAGTTCGCCAAAAGTGACCAGAAGAAGTTTTTTATGGGCCAGTTTGTTGGGAGCAATTTGTATTGTATTATTTAGCATAATTGGTGTGTATGCTCAATCGCAGGGAATGAAAGGCCAAGCAGCCGTTGAAGTAGGAAAAGCGTTTGGGGTGGTAATTTTATTGGTCATTAATTTTATTATGATCACCTCTGCTGCATCTACATTAGATTCTACTTTTTCATCGTTTTCAAAACTTTTAGCGGTCGATCTAAAAATGGGCATAGATTTATCTTTTGGAAGAGCTTCTATGGCGGCAATCGCCATTTTAGGTACCATTCCTGTCTTTTTAAATGCTGAAATATTATCGGCCACCACCATTTCTGGAACAATGGTCATAGGATTGACGCCTGTATTTTTATTTTGGAAGCTTCCAGCGCCTAAAATCAGTTTTTATTTAAGTGTTGTTTGCGGACTGGTTTTCGGCTTTTTATTGGTTTTTAAACTATTTCCACAACAGCTCATTTTTACTGAAGGAAAATATGCCGATTTACTTTGGGTAAATGTTTGGGGAATTTTAAGTTGTATCATTATATATTTGACACCTACATGGATAAGAAAATAGAACATATAGACATACAAGGCAAGGTTCTGCTCTTTGGCGGCGTGTACAGCAATTTACAAGCACTCGAAAAATTGAAAAGCATTGCTGAAAAAAATAATATTTCGGCAGAAAACTGTATTTGCACGGGAGATATTGTAGGCTATTGTGCACAACCCGAAGAGACCGTCCAACTTTTTAAATTATGGGGTGCCAAAAGTATTGCTGGGAATGTAGAGTTACAGTTACGGGAAGGAGCTGAAGACTGCGGTTGCGATTTTAAGGAAGGATCTCGTTGTGACGGGTTTTCACAATTGTGGTATCCGTATGCGCAAAGCAAGCTTTCAAAAAGTTCATTGGATTTCATTAAAGAATTACCGGACCATATTCAATTTACGTACGCAGGAAAAAAGACAACGGTCTTACATGGTTCTTGGTCTAATATTTCAGAATTCATTTACAAATCAACACCATGGAGTATAAAGCAACCAAACTTTGAAATTACCAAAAGTGACGTAATTATCGCTGGACATTGTGGATTGCCTTTTAAACATACCGAAGAAAACAAAACTTGGATAAATCCCGGGGTTATCGGTATGCCTGCAAACGATGGAAATCCACACGTTTGGTACGCTATTCTGGACGATGCCGACAGAAAATTATCCATAACACATCATACCATGGATTATAACCACAAATTAACCAGTAAGTTAATGCAAAACGGCCTATTGCCCGAAGAATACGCACGAACAATTATCACCGGAATTTGGGACAACACAGAAATTTTACCCCCGGTAGAAAGTGGGTTGCAAGGGTTTGGAATTCAGCCATAATTCACATCATTTTAACATCACAATGTCACGTAAGTTAATTGATAATATGTAAGTTTAACACTCCAATAATACTATGAAATACATTTTTTCTTTTCTCCTCTTGTTACTTTCAATATCTGGTTTTTCACAGCAGTCCTTAGGAGATCTTTTACAACAGTATAATACCCGAAGTATTCCGTATATTTCGGTGGAGGAATTACGGATGCGGCAGATGAACGATTCCGTTTTAATTTTGGATGCTAGAGAAAAAAAAGAATACAACATAAGCCATATTGCTACATCAAAATATGTAGGCTTTTCAAAGTTTTCGATCGATTCGGTTACTAAAAAAATTCCTAGTAAAGATGCACCTATTGTAGTGTATTGCTCCTTAGGAATCCGTTCCGAAGAGATTTCAGAAAAACTAAAAAAGGCTGGATATAGTAATATTGAAAACTTATATGGAGGAGTTTTTGAGTGGAAAAACAATAAATATCCCTTAATTAATGAAGAAGGAAAAGAGACGGATAGTATTCATGGCTTTTCGAAAAACTGGAGCAAATGGCTACATAACGGAACAATAATTATTAAATAAAATCCAATGGGCTTATTATCAAAAAAAAATGTGGGTGGTGATGAAGATCTGGCTAAAGATTTTCACTTTCCCACTTCAAAAAAAGCGTTACTAATTTTTACCCGAAATCCGGAACTGGGAAAAGTTAAAACACGTTTAGCAACAAGTGTAGGCGATGAATCTGCCTTAAAAATTTACAAATTTCTTTTACAACATACCGCAAAAATTACAGCCAATGTACAAGCAGATAAATTTGTGTATTACAGCGAAGGGATTCATAAAGAAGACAGTTGGGATAATAATACCTACAGCAAAAAACTACAAGAAGGAGATGATCTGGGCATCCGGATGTATAATGCATTTACCGAGGTTTTTTCACTTGGATATGACCAAGCTATCATTATTGGCAGCGATATGTACGATCTAAATACTGAAGATCTTGACAATGCTTTTACAGCATTAAAAGACCATGATTATGTAATTGGTCCTGCGGAAGATGGCGGTTATTATTTATTGGGAATGAAACAACCCAATCAGGCTATTTTCAGTAAAAAAGAATGGGGAAAAGACTCTGTTTTACAAGCTACACTTGACGACTTAAAAAATGAACGTTTAAAAACATTGGAAGAACGAAATGATGTTGATTATTATAGCGACATTAGAGATAATGAAGCTTTCCAGGAATTTTTACCCGATTATTTAGACACCGAATTTTAATTTAAAAGAATATCATGTTACAATATATACAAGAAACTGCTGCATTTTTAAAAGACCGAGGTTTCGACCAACCTGAAGTAGGAATTATTTTAGGTACAGGTCTGGGCAAACTATTGGAAGATGTTGAAATACAAAGCGAGGTTAGTTATAACCACCTGTCTCTTATACACATCTGACGCTGCCGACGACTCCTTACGTGTAGATC
>CAJXPE010000175.1 GCA_913057965.1 uncultured Marixanthomonas sp.
TTATGTTGTTTTGGTTGTATAATAAATACGAATAAAATTGAATAGTGGTTTTTTATGAAAAAAGGTGATACAGTTTCAGTAGTAGATGATGCTATTTCAGGAGTAATTACAGCGGTTGATGGTGATATTATTTCAGTGTTGACAGAAGATGATTTTGAAATGCAGTTTTCTAAAAACGAGTTAGTTGTGATTACAGGTGCTATTTCAGAAATGGATGTTATGCAAGAGGATATTTCAAAAATTCTTTCAGAAAAAAGAATAAAAAAACCAAGATCCTCACAACGTATTAAACCGAAAGAACGGAAACGCCCACCTATGGTAGTGGATCTTCATATTCATCAACTAACCCAGCAGTATAAGGGGATGAACAATCACGACATGTTAATACTGCAAACCGACACAGCGGAACGACAACTGAACTTTGCTATGGATAAAAAAATACAACGCATTGTTTTTATTCACGGGGTAGGAGAGGGCGTGCTAAAAGCAGAGCTGGAATATCTTTTTAGGCGCTATGATAATGTAAAATATTATGAAGCTGATTATAAGGAATACGGTCGTGGTGCTACAGAGGTGTATATTTACCAAAATAAAACCCCTTAATTTTCATCTGGATCTGTAAAAGGTGGTTTTGCTGTAATAGTTCCAGTTAATACATCATCTATATCACCTAAAAGCAAGGTTTGCTGTGTGATTTGCTCCTCGCCATTAACTAAAACAAGATTGCTCAGTCTAATAACTACATCACTATTTATGGAATAGGTATGCTCGCGATACTCTTCTACTAAAGTTTCTACAGCAACATTAGGGTTTAAATAATCAGCTCCTTCCGCTGGGTCAGTTATATCGTTTTGTGGATTTAAATCTTTATCAAGATCTTCATTTCGAGTTAATATACCATCGCCATCGTCATCAGGGTCTAAATAATCAGGAGTTCCATCGTTATCAGTATCTAATGGGTTTGTTAATGGATCTCCATCTCCGTCTTCGTCTTGTGTGTCCAATTCGGCTGCCGTAGGAACATTATCACCGTCGTCGTCGTAATCATAACTGTTAGGGATACCGTCGCCATCGGTATCACCAGTTTCATCTTCTAGCCCATCATCATCATCATAGACCGCTGTGGTGTTTACACTTGCTGTCCCAGAAGCTCCTACATAATCAATATCGGCCGTTGGAGTGGTAGGGGGAATAGCATTACAAAAATAACCATTCGTAACATTGCCGTTATACCTTCTGTAATTTACAATATTTGTACTGCCGTTAAGTTCAAAATCTCGGGTTCCAGAAACTAAAAACAAAGGATTTTCTGGAGTAATTTGAAGTGAAATGCTCTCTTGGGCACCATTGTTTATTTTAAAGAAAACATACTGACTTTCATCGCCACATATGTTTAGGGCGGCATCTTCAAAGTCAAAAGTTGTTACAATTACATCGCCGTCATCACAAGACTGAAATATGGTGCAGAGTATTAAAAAAAACAGGAGATTTCTCATAAATTTTCCTTGAAAATTACAATTTTTACAAAGTAACATATTTCTTTCCACTTGAAACTTATTTAAGAATAATTTTAATATGTATTTTTGAAAAATTAAATACAAAAAATGCTTGTATTTCAAACAAAAAAATAAAGATCTGAAACCAATTTCCTGTTTTATTACACAGACTATCCTGTTAACAAAACAACCAAAAACAGCCAGATGAAAAAAGTATATTTTGATAGCGCAGCAACAACCGAATTACGAAGCGACGTAGTGCGATGTATTACCGAAGTCTTAAAAACCGAATACGGAAATCCTTCATCTTCACATTCCTATGGGAGATCCTCTAAATCATTAATAGAAAATGCTCGAAAACAAATTGCCGGTTATTTAAATGTTTCTGCTGCTGAAATAATTTTTACTTCCGGAGGTACCGAAGCCGATAATTTGATATTGAATAGCTGTGTGCGCGATTTAGGCGTTACTCGAATTATTTCGAGTAAAATTGAACATCACGCGGTTTTATATACACTAAACGAATTAAAAGAAAAATATGGTATTCAAGTTGATTACGTGAAATTAGATGAATGTGGCCATGTTGATTTTGATCATTTGGAATCCCTTTTAAAGGAAAGTGATAAAAAAACCTTGGTGAGCTTAATGCACGTAAATAATGAAATAGGTAATATTTTGGATATTGAACGTACCGCCAAGCTTTGCAAAGAGAATGATACTTTGTTTCATAGCGATACAGTGCAATCGGTAGGGCATTACGAGTTAGATTTTTCTGAAATACCGATAGATTTTGCTGCTGTAGCAGCGCATAAATTTCACGGTCCTAAAGGAGCAGGTTTTGCTTTTATTCGAAAAAATACAGGACTAAAACCTTTAATTTTTGGTGGCGAACAAGAACGTGGTATGCGTGCGGGTACCGAATCCGTTTATGCAATCGCTGGAATGGCCGAAGCACTTAAAATATCGTATCAGAATCTAGAGAAAGAACGTAGCTATATCCTTGAATTAAAAAACTACTTTAAAGAAAAACTGACTTCTGAAATACCTGGAATAAAATTTAATGGTGCCTGCGACGATGATTCAAAAAGCACATACACGCTTTTAAACGTTTGTTTGCCTATTTCCGAAGAAAAGGCAATGATGTTGTTATTTCAGTTAGATTTAAACGGAATTGCTTGTTCTAAAGGTAGTGCCTGCCAAAGCGGAAGCGGAAAAGGTTCGCACGTATTAACTGAAATTCTTTCCGAAGATGATATGAAAAAACCATCGATTCGGTTCTCTTTTTCAAGTTTCAATAAAAAAGAGGAAGTAGATTATGTGGTTGGGGTGTTAAAAGAGTTTATTGAGAAATAGCACTAATTTTTAATACGAAGTCTATTTTGAGTAGTTATAAGTGCTACAACCAATAATCCGAAACCAATTCCTGTTAAAATACCTTTTACTATATCGGATAATTCAATGTACCGTGCTAGAATTTGTGAAAAAGCAATAAGTAACAAGCCAGCTATCAGTAACATTAAAGGTTTCTTTTTCTTAGTCATGTTGTTATATTTAATTTATTAAAACTTAGCGGTCAATCGCACATTAAATACCCGTGGCGACAAGTAATTAGGAATGGCGTATTGCACTTTTGTATATACATCGCGTACAAACGTATTGGTTATGGAGTTTTGTACATCAAAAATATTGAAAACTTCGGCGCCAATAGTCAATTCTTTAAACGGATTTAACCAACCGCTATCACGCTGATTTTCTTCATTCACAATTACATACGATACTCCAAGATCGGCTCGTTTGTAGTCTGGTAAACGCGTTTGGTAATCATACGGATCTGCATAACTGGGCGATCCTCCTGGTAATCCCGTGTTATACACTAAATTTAAATACATTTTTAGATCTGGAATAATCTTTACATAATCCTGAAATAACACGGCAAACTTTAACCGTTGGTCTGTGGGGCGAAAAATATAGCCACGATCGTCAATGTTTTCTTCGGTTTTAAGATAACCGAAACTAACCCAGCTTTCTGTTCCAGGAACAAACTCTCCAGCAAGGCGTGCATCCAATCCATATGCATAAGCAACGGCATTGTTATTGGCGCGGTAACGAATTCGGACATTTTCCAGTGTGTACGGATTGACATCGGTAAGGTGTTTGTAATAAACCTCTGAATTAAGCCGAAACGGTCTTCCCCATAAATCAAAGCTATAATCATTTCCTAATACAATATGAACCGATTGCTGTGCTTTTACACCAGGTTTTACTGTTCCTGTGGAATCACGTAGCTCTCGGTAAAACGGGGGTTGGTGGTATAATCCTCCCGATAAACGGAACAACATATCCATATCCCAATCGGGTTTTAAGGAAACCTGTCCACGTGGGCTAAAAACGGTCTGTGTAGTGCTTTCAATACCTTCACCGCTTACGGTCCAATTGTGTGCTCGAACACCTGCATTCAACCAAACATCATTCGACCCTAATGTGGTCCTTCGGCTCCATTGTGCGTAACCTGAAACACGATCTATTTGAACATCATTTCGAGCTCTAATAGTTGTATAGGGAACAATGGGAGAAGCAAAAGGTTCGTAAGGTTGATCGTTGGCAAAATCAGCAATTGGGGGTCTTATAGAAAACCCTGCTGAATCAATTATTTCATATTCCTGAACCCGATCGCGAATATCTTCGTGGGTGTATTTTATACCGTATTCTATCGTATTTTCATCTATTTTAGCAATCCCTTTGTGTTCTGCGTTAAAAATAAGCGCATCGAGATCGTTACGAGCGTGAGTAAGTTGACCGCCAATTCCTTCGGTAAACTCAACTTCGCCTAAATCTTCATCTCCAATATTAGTATTTACTTCACCTAAACGATATTCTGCTAAGATATCGTAATATTCTTGTTCTGTAGTTTGATACGCTGAAGCAATAAACTTAGCGGTGTAATTTTCAGAAGCGACATAGGTTCCTTTTAATGCTCCAAAATAAGTTTTGTAACGATCTTCTTCTTGACCTTCATAAAAAACGACTAAGGCTCGAGGATCAGAAAGTGTTCCAAAATTGGTTTGGCGTGCTAACGGTTTATAGTCATAACTATTAATGGAAATATTTCCTAAAAAACCTAATTCAAATTTATTGCTGAGTTTGTAGGTTAAATAGGTTTGTGCATCGGCAAAGCGGGGTTTAAAATTGGTTTCAGTTTGTTTGGCGTCTACAAATAAACTATTGTCTCGATAGCGAATTCCAACAATTCCTGTTAATCGTCCATCATTTGAAATACCTCCTGCCGAAATACTGGCACCTAATAAACTTAAATCTGCCGTGGCATCAAAACTTGCTGGTCGGCGATAGGTAATATCGAGAACCGAAGACAATTTATCGCCATACTTTGCTTGAAATCCACCAGCAGAAAAATCTACATTCGAGGTTAAATCACTGTTTACAAAACTCAGTCCTTCTTGTTGACCGCTTCTAATTAAAAAAGGGCGGTAGACTTCAATTTCATTTACATATACCAAATTTTCATCGTAATTTCCACCACGAACGGCATATTGAGTACTTAGTTCGTTATTACTGCTTACTCCGGGAAGTGATTTTAATAAATTTTCAACCCCTGCGTTGGCTCCGGGAATTTTACGAATGGCTTCTGGGCTAATAGTGGTAATCCCTTCCACACGCTTGCGCTCTCTACTTGAAATAACGACGGTTCCTATTTGCTCTACATTGGTGTTCATTACGGGGTTTAATTCGTAATCTTCGTTAGGGCCTAAATTTACTGTCAACTGAATATTTTTATGACTCACGTGCGAAAAAGTGATTGTCACGTCTTCATTTGCTGGAATTTCAAGTAAGTAATATCCATTAAAATCTGAAAGGGTTCCTTCGTTCCCATATGAAATGGAAGCACCCACAATCGGTTGACTTTCTTGATTGAGTAAAACACCTTTAACAACGGCTTGCTGTGAAAATACAGCTGTAGAAATAAAAAAAAGGATGAGTAGTAGCGGTAGTATTTTTGTTTTCAAAAGCAGTAGTTATTATTGTTTTCTGAAAAAAGTTGCCTCAAATGTAGTACTATTTCCCACATTATCGGTAACAATTACTTTCAATTTGTTTTCGGTTTCTGAAATAATGTTATCATCAAAACTATAGGTTAAAACGTCTTTTTTATAATTATATTCCGTTAAAATGAATTTTCCATTAATGGTAGCTCGGTAGGAGCTTATTCCGCTTAAATCGTCATGGATAGAAAGTTGTAGGATTTCGTTACCGCTTATCCATTTTCCGTCATCAAAATTAACGGGTTTGATGGTAGGACCTGTAATGTCTGCTGCTATTACGTAGGTGCCAAACGTACGTGTTTTAGCAGAAAGCTTATCGCCTTTTCGGTATGTGGTATTGTAATACGGGCGGCCATAATAATTTAAACGACCTATGTATAATTTATCCTTATCGGCTTCCGTATAATTTGAAACGTCAGCAGTCACTGTAATATTTTTATGAATCGGTATATTATCCTCGTGAAAATGGAGGGTATCCCCCTGTGTTTCTATATTTAAGTATGTGTCTTCATAAAGGCTATTTGCGGGGATATAAACGCTGTATTTACCTTTGGTTATCGAGGTAGCTTGATCTGCATAGATATAATCGTCTGTTTTTTTATTTTCTCTTGGGGTGGTAATTTCTTCGTTTTTCCCTTCTATTGGAATGGTGATAGTTGTTTCATTTCCATTAAAATCCAATACTTCTATGGTGTAGTTTGAATTGAATCCTTCCTTCACGGTAATATATCCGTCGGTATCCTCGCTTTTAATAATACTTAATGGGTTATTAGATTGCCTGAAGAGTTTTTGAACGCGACTTCGATTGGTCTGTCTCTTATACACATCTGACGCTGCCGACGACTCCTTACGTGTAGAT
>CAJXPE010000176.1 GCA_913057965.1 uncultured Marixanthomonas sp.
CGAGATGTAGAGAGGTCTCGTGGGCTCGGAGATGTGTATAAGAGACAGGGATGATTCCAAAGATTGGAAAAAACAAATCAAGAAAGAAGATAGTTGGGCAAGGGTTGCCAAAAAATATAAGATGGAATGGCAGATGGTATGGAAGGACGTTACCGTTGGCTTTACCATTGCAGGTATCGTCGCAGCCTTCGTTCCCGATTCTTTCTTCCAGACACTATTTATCAATAGTGGTCAGGGCAATACAGACTTTACCTTTCTTGAAATATTGGAACATATCGTTGTAGGACCTATTGCCGCATTTTTGACTTTTATTGGCTCAATGGGTAATATTCCGTTGGCGGCATTGCTTTTTGGAAAGGGCGTGAGTTTTGCAGGGGTTATGGCTTTTATTTTTAGTGATTTGGTAGTCTTTCCTGTACTTCGTATTAACGCCAAGTATTATGGGTGGAAAATGTCGCTGTTCATTTTATTCTTACTGTTTACGGCATTAATAGGAACAGCTTTGGCTCTGCATTACTCTTTCGATTTGTTGGGTATGTTGCCTGACACATCACAAGTTAAAATACAGGACAAAGAGCATTTCAAAATTGACTATACCTTCTATTTGAATATGGCTTTTCTCGCAATTTCAGGATATCTCATATACTTAGGGTTTTTCAAGAGAAAGGATGTAGAGCACTCAATGAGCGAAATGGCACCGAAAAGTCCATTGCTTGAAAGTGTTTTAAAATATGCGGCCTATATCTGTTATATATGGTTGGCAGGTGGACTGATTGTAAAATTTTTCGTGAATTAAAATATAGATAAAGAATAAAGTAAAAACAATAATGGTCAACAGAAAAACAGCAAAATGGATTAGAAAAGCACACCGTTACTTGGGTATCTTCTTAGGTATCCAGTTTTTGATGTGGACGATTAGCGGGATGTATTTCAGTTGGACAGATATAGATGAAATTCACGGCGACCAGTTTAAAAAAGTAGCACCTAAACAGAAGTCTTTTAACGATTTACTCGGTACATCTCAACTCGATACAGAGCAACCAATCCAAACTTTAGAACTATTGGAAATTGCAAACGAACCTTACTATTGGATTAATGAAACACAACTTATTAATGCCAGAACAGGACATAAGAAAAATGGGGTTTCTGAAGAAGAGGCGCAAGAAGTTGCAAATAGGTATATGCTAACCGATTTAAAAATAGCTGAAATTCAACGGGTCGATACGGTAGGGCAGCATCACGAATATCGTGGTCGTCCACTTCCGGCGTATGAAATTTCGTATGAAACACCTCAAAATTTAAAGGCCTACGTGGCCATTGAAAATGGCGCATTTCAAACGGTAAGACACAGGGATTGGCGTTGGTTCGATTTCCTTTGGATGACACACACTATGGATTATCAAGGTAGAGACAATTTTAACACATTAGTATTGCGAGGGTTTTCACTATTAGGGTTGATTACTGTATTAAGTGGTTTTTTACTTTGGTACACTTCATCCCCAACCATTAGAAAAATAATTAAAAAGAAACGAAAATAAGTAACACTAAAATCAATATATAATGGAAAATTCAAATCAAAATTCAAAAAAAAACAATTACACAAAATTTGTAGGTATGCTGGCGGCATCATTTGTGGCAATGTACATTACAATGTACCTAAACTCTTATCAATTAGATCACGTCTATTTTAGCCTTACTCGTTTTTATATGAGTTGCTTGGGTATTGCTGCTATGGCCATTATAATGTTTGTGGCGATGCGTAATATGTACCAAAACAAAAAGAAGAATATCGCCATTGTTTTGGGTAGCATTGTGCTATTTGTTGGTGCATTAGGATTGGTACGCGACCAGAAGTCAACGGTAGGAGACATATTGTGGATGAAAGCAATGATACCTCACCACTCTATTGCGATTTTAACAAGTGAGCGTGCTGATATCCAAGATCCAGAAGTTAAAAAGTTAGCTGAAGATATTATCAAGGCACAAGAAAAGGAAATTGCAGAAATGAAAGCAATGATAAAACGATTGGAAAATAACAAATAAATAAAATTAAAATGAATAAAAACATCATTTATATAAGTGTTGCCTTGATTGTTGGCCTGTTAGGCGGCTTTCTACTATTCGGTGGAGGTTCTGCGGACAAGGCAACAATTAATGTGAAAGACACCCACGACCATTCAGAAGAAATTGCTTCTAATCAAATGTGGACGTGTTCTATGCATCCACAGATTATGCAACCAGAACCTGGGGATTGTCCCATTTGTGGAATGGATTTAATTCCAGCCGAATCTGGTGCAGATGGTCTCAATGCCAATGAAATAAAAATGACCGATAACGCAATGGCTCTGGCCAATATCCAAACATCACTTGTAGGAAAAGGACAAATGGGAAATAATTCCCTTAAATTATCTGGTAAGATAAAAGCTAATGAAGAGTCAAATGCCGTACAGGTTACCTATTTTGGAGGAAGAATAGAAAAACTGTACGTTAATTCTACAGGAGAACGTGTTGGAGCAGGACAACGCTTGGCAACTATTTATTCGCCAGAATTGGTTGCTGCACAGCAAGAACTGCTTACCGCTTCATCATTAAAAGAATCGCAACCAGAATTGTATAAGGCTGTTAGGAACAAACTTAAACTTTGGAAACTTTCAGAAAAGCAAATCAACGCCATAGAAACTGCCGGGAAAGTGCAAGAAAACTTTCCGGTTTTTGCAACCGTTTCAGGAACGGTAACAATGAAAATGGTAGAAGAAGGGGATTATTTAAAGCAAGGACAACCCTTATATAAAATTGCGAATCTCAATACAGTATGGGCAGAATTTGATGCTTATGAAAATCAAATTGCATCCCTAAAAGAAGGGCAAACTATTAAAGTGACCACAAATGCTTATCGCAATGAGGTTTTTGATGCAAAAGTCTCATTCATCGACCCCTTATTAAATTCTGCAACTAGAACGGTGGTTGTAAGAGCGGTCTTGCAAAATAAGAAAGACCTCTTTAAACCGGGAATGTTTGTGGAAGGTATAATTGAGGGTACGCAAACAAGCACCGAGAATACTGTTTCCGTACCGTCAACCGCTGTTATGTGGACGGGAGAACGCTCTGTAGTCTATGTCAAAACAAACCCTAATGAAGCTATTTTTGAAATGAGGAAAGTTTTATTGGGCAATGCCAATGGCGATAGTTATACCATTCTTGAAGGTTTAAAGAATGGAGATGAAGTCGTAACTAACGGAACGTTTACCGTAGATGCCGCTGCACAGTTACAAGGCAAAAAAAGTATGATGAATGCATCTGGTGGTAAAACAATGACAGGCCACGAAGGGCATTTGGGAATGCAAGAAGATAATTCTGGAGAAAATACAAATGAAGCCAACCATTCTCAAATGAAAGAAAGGATTGAAGTTTCAAACAAATTTCAGAATCAGTTAAAACAGGTTTTTGATGATTATATCCTTTTAAAAGATGCATTGGTAAATGATGATGCCAAGGGTGCTCAACAGGCAGGAAAACAAATAAACCAATCTTTGAAAAAAGTGGATATGAAATTATTATCTGATGAAAAAGCACATAACCATTGGATGACCATTCAAAAAGAACTAAAGACCTCGGCTAATTCTATTGAGAACGATTCAGATATAGCAACACAAAGAGCACATTTTAAACATCTTTCTGCGCATATGATAAGTAGCGTGCAACTTTTTGGGGTTAACGAAAATGTATATATCCAGTTTTGTCCAATGGCCGATAACAATAAGGGAGCTTATTGGATTAGTTTGGAAAAAGAGGTGCGAAACCCATATTATGGAGAGGCTATGGAAACCTGTGGAGAGGTAAAAGCAACCTTACAGTAAAACGAATTATGGATTAATCAAGTAATCTGAATAAGACCATAAATTAATTTTGGTTTTATCACGGCGAACGATAATGAGTGAAAGCAGAAGAAATAGAAGAAAAAATGACAGAAAGAAACATCAGCCTAAAAGTGATATTTCAAGAAAAGATAAAATTATAGCTTTAGTTGTGATAGTATTGATTTTTGTAGTTGCTGCAATAGCTGCTGTTTATTATTCTCTATACAAATCTGGATTAAAATTATTTTGAAACAAGTACTATATGAATGAGATTATCCATATTAAAAATATGGTCTGCCCAAGATGTATCTCGGCGGTATCTAATATTTTGGAACAACTTGAAATACTGTATGTTTCTATAAAATTGGGGGAGGTTAAATTAGTTTCTTCATTAAGTGTCCAGACCAAAAATGGTCTTTCCAAAGCGCTTCAAAATTCAGGTTTTAGTTTGATTGATGACCGTAAAAGTCAACTTATTGAACAAATGAAAACTTTAGTGGTGGATAAAATCCATCATTCTTTGGAAGGACTGGATATTAAATGGGCAGATTATATAGGCGAAAATATTCATCTTGATTATAAATATTTAAGTTCGCTATTCTCATCAGTAGAAAGTATCACATTTGAGCAATACATCATCAACCAAAAAATTGAGCGTATAAAAGAACTCATCATTTATGATGAATTAACCTTGAGTGAAATAGCATTTAAACTTCATTATAGTAGTGTTGCGTATTTAAGCAATCAGTTTAAAAAAGTTACAGGAATGACGCCCTCAAAATTTAAAAAAAGTACTAATAAGAACCGTAAATCTTTGGATGAGATTTGATGTTAAACTCTGTTAATCCGAAAATTCTACAAATTATTCTGCATATTCTATAATAATAAATAATGCAGTTTATATTAAATTGTCTTTAGTAATATCCGCTATTGTAGTGGACTATTTTTAACAATTTAAATTCTAAAATATTTATGAAAAATTCAAAATTAATCGAAGCTTTAAACAATTGTGTAACACATTGTAATCATTGCGCTGATGCTTGTCTTGACGAAGGCGACATCAAGATGATGGTAGATTGTATAAGAACTGATAGGGCCTGCGCTGAAATCTGTAGTGCAACAGCAAATTTGCTTGCATCAAATTATAAAGATGTAAGAGGTATGGTAGAGCAATGCCGTGATATCTGTAAAAAATGTGCTGATGTATGTGCCAAGCACGACCACAAACATTGTCAACAATGTGCAGATGCCTGTAGAAAATGTGAGGAAGCTTGTAACGAATATTTAAAATAATACAACTTACTTTTATTGAGTATAGTGAGGTGCTACAACCTCAAATTCCGAAAGGCTACAACTAACATTGTGGTCTTTTGTTTTATTAAAATCAGGTATGAGTTATCTTCTTCGTATCGGAAACTTGAAAAGTTTTCAAACTGGCGACCGCTACCAAGCTAATTCTACAATTTATTCAGCATATTACGTAATACATTAAAGTCCCTAAATCCTGAAATTTGTAATGTATCAATAAGAATAGGATTATGGAGACAATTAACATATTTGAAACCAAAGTTAAAAAAAACAAGCAAGGAATAAAAGAATCATTCCCTGTTACAGGAATGACCTGCGCATCGTGTGCATCAAGTGTTGAATCTGTATTAAAACACACAGATGGCGTATTTGATGCAAGCGTAAACTTTGCGAGCAGTTCTGTTCTTGTAGAGTACGACAAAGAGTTGAGTCCTAATCAACTTCAAAATGCACTTCGCGAAGTGGGTTATGACATTATCATTGATGCGGAGAATCCTTCAGAAGTACAACAAGAACTACAGCAAAAACATTATCAAGACATAAAAAACCGTACTATCTGGTCGGCCATACTTACCCTTCCCATTTTTGTATTAGGAATGTTTTTTATGCAATGGGAACCAGGTAAGTGGATTTCTTTGGTGTTAACTTTTCCAATTCTTTTTTGGTTTGGGCGTAGCTTTTTCATCAATGCTTTCAAGCAAGCCAAACACGGTAAAGCAAATATGGATACCTTGGTAGCTTTGAGCACAGGAATCGCTTTTATCTTTAGTGTATTCAATACCTTTTTTCCAGAATTTTGGTTGAGTCGTGGTATTGAACCTCACGTTTATTATGAAGCGGCTACGGTAATTATAACTTTTATTTCCTTGGGAAAATTATTGGAGGAAAAGGCAAAATCAAATACGTCTTCAGCCATCAAAAAACTAATGGGTCTTCAGCCCAAAACCCTAAAAATAATTGAGAATGGAGAAGAAAAGGAAATCCCTATTTCATCTGTACAGGTGGGTCAGACCATTTTGGTACGTCCCGGAGAAAAGATTCCTGTAGATGGAGAAGTTTCCAAGGGAAGCTCGTATGTAGATGAAAGTATGATTACGGGAGAACCTGTTCCAGTTGAAAAAATAAAAGATGAAAAAGTATTTGCAGGCACGGTAAATCAAAAAGGGAGCTTTCAATTTACTGCCGAAAAAGTAGGTGGAGCTGTCTCTTATACACATCTCCGAGCCCACGAGACCTCTCTACATCTCG
>CAJXPE010000177.1 GCA_913057965.1 uncultured Marixanthomonas sp.
ATCTACACGTAAGGAGTCGTCGGCAGCGTCAGATGTGTATAAGAGACAGACCTAAGACAGGTTTATGAGCCTCATCAATGAGTTCTAACCTAATAAAATTGCTATTTGAGAAAGTTTCTGAATTGTTTCGATATACAAATGCTTTACTGTTAATATTATTAACGATTATATCTAAATCCCCGTCATTATCCAAATCAGCATAGGCAGACCCATTAGAAAAGGATTCTTGATTCAATCCCCAATCATCCATCACTTTTTGGAACTCTAAGTTGCCATTATTCTTATATGCATAATTTTTTAAAGGCTGGGATGGCATTAATGCCGTGACATCCTCTAAATTTAAAATATCAAAAAGACTCGTAATATTGCCGCCATCAGGATATTTCTGTAACCAATCGTATCTAGTTTTATCAATAAAACGAGCTACATTCTTATCTGCATCTGTATTGCGGATGTCATAAAGCAGTCCATTAGTAATATAAGTATCTTTAAGTCCATTATTATTGAAATCGGCAATTAGATTTGACCAGCTCCAATCGGTTGCTGCCATTCCTGTTAATTGAGCTACATTACTAAATGTTGAATTTCCATTATTCAGCTGCACTGAATTATACATGTATTGATAATGACCACCATCATCAATTACTTGCTGAAATCGTTTTGGATTCATTCCACTCATATTAGACTTAGAACGAAAATTATCTTCAGCAACCATATCAACTGCAAAAATATCTAATAGTGCGTCGTTATTAATATCGGCTACATCTACTCCCATGCTGTAATAGGACATATGACCTACTGCTGTATCAATACTATTTGTGAACGTACCGTCTTGATTGTTAATAAATAAAAAGTCTGGAGCATAAAAATCATTAGTTACGTAAAGATCCGTCCAACCGTCATTATTAATATCACTTGCAGATACTCCGTTAGGAAAACCTGTATATTTTATACCTGCTTTTTCACTTACTTCAATAAATGAGTTTTTACCTGTATTTTTAAATAATTTTAAATGGTATTCTGGTTTTAAAAGGGTGGTACCAGAAAAATTTGAATAGCCTCCAGGATTTGGAGGTTGCGTTAATAAGAAGAGGTCTAGAAACCCATCTTTATCATAATCTAAGAAGGTAGCGTGTCTTGTTCTCTGAGAATCGGCAACGCCAAATAATTTTGCGGACTCTACAAAAGTGCCGTCTCCATTATTTATATATAATAAGTTTGCTCGCAAGTCGGGTTTATCATCATAGAGTTCTCTACTCACATAAACATCTTGATATCCGTCATTATTCACGTCTGCAACAGTAACTCCTGTTGACCAACCGCCGTCATCAATAATTCCGGCAGTACTTGTAATGTCTTTAAAAGTAAGGTTTCCTTGGTTCAAATATAATTTATCTGACACCAAATTTCCTGCAAAATAAAGATCCTGAAGTCCATCATTATTGAAATCACCAACACCAACACCCGCACCTCCATAAAAATTAGCGTACAATAGAATATTACTTTCTTTAGTGTCCTTTATCTTGTTGTTAAAATTAATGTTTGTAGAAGAAGAATTCAGTAGTGTAAAGCGTTTTTGATCTGATTTCGAAGAAGAATTTCTAATAGCCAAAAATAACACACATAAAAAAAGCGCACTAATTATGAACCAAAAAACATATAATTTGACTGATTTTTTCATACACAAATTTAATAAAAAAAATAAAGGAGAGTTAGACTCTCCTTTATTTAAATAATTTAATTAAAATATAACTTTAATTACTTTACATCCCACCAAACTCTTGTAATTTGATTATTTGGTCCTTGAGCTTGCAACACAGCATTAAAATTATCAGCATTTACAGAACCTTCACTAGAAGGATACATTAACCTTCTTGGAATTTCTCCGTTAGTAGTAGTACTTGGATGTGGAGCCTCACCACCAAAAGGTTGAAGTTCTGGATATCCTGATCTTCTAAAGTTTGAAAAAGATTCAAAGAAATCAAAGAAAGATGCAGCCCAGTATTGTTCTCCAATCATTCTTTCTCCTTCAGAAGCAACATATGGATTTGCAGTAAGATAATCATCAATAGTAGAATTATCTACAGTCAATGATGCATCATAATGCGATCCCCATATTTGCATATTAGCTCTAACACCATCATTATATTTAGTTTCAGCCGTTGAGTGATTTCCAGCTGATGCAGCAAATTCCGCTTCTAATAAGGCAGTTTGAGCATAGGAAATAAATACCCATGGTGAAGTAAGAGTTGTAATTGCAGGGTTCACTCTAGCATAACTATCTGGAGATTCACCATAAATAGCCAGAAGCTGGTCTTTTTCAAGGCCAAAACGATTTCCTGCTGCAGGACCATTAGGGTCTGTAAGGATATTTAGTCTTGGATCGCCATGATCAGCTAACCAATCATACAATGTTGCTCCTATTCGTGCATTAACATATCTTGGTTGATATACTCCCCAAGCATTCTGATTAAGTTGTTCAGGTCCATTTGTATGGGTCATAAAAGCTGTATCTGCGCCAGAATCCATTGTTCCACCTGTGATAGCTTTATTTGCCCAAGCGGTTGAAGCTGCTGCATCTACATTTTTAATACGCATTGCTAAACGAAGCATTAATGAATTACCAAACTTTTTCCATTTAGCAGTATCACCACCATAAATTAGATCAGCAGTTCCTAAAGTACTTGAAGAACCTAATTGTGCAACACCTTCTTCAAGTTCATTTAACATGTCCATATAGATTTTTTGAGCATCATCATAAGCCGGTCTAATAGTTCCAGTCAGAAACCCTTTTCCAGCATCAAAATATGGAGTATCTCCATATTGATCCACTATTGTATGGAAAATATATGCTTTCCAAATTCTTGCAATTCCCATTTCAGTTCCTACATTTCCTTCGCTCTCCAACTGAGCAATAATATCAACAACAGACTTAATTGTATTTTGATATGCAACTATCCACCATGCAGCTTGAAGATCTTCACGAATCGTATATATACTCGATTGTGGAAAATCTGTGTCTATTACTTGTTGAGTTAGTTGCCCTGCACAAAGTATATTTGTATAAGAATGTTCAAATTCATCACCTGCTGATTTTAAGAATAAATATGCGAATTTTGGATTCACATCTAAATCAACACTTGCTGTTGGATCTACGTTAAGATCCTCAAAGCCATTATCACATGATGTTGTATATACCACCATGGATAGAATTATAAATAAAGTTAATAGTTTTTTCATCTTAATTAAAATTTAAGGTTAATTGATAGTCCAAAAGATTTACCGATTGGCATTGAATTAGCTTCAGCACCTTGGCCATTACGTGTATTGTAGTACGCTTCTGGATCATGATTAGGAACTTTGTTTAATAAAAACCCTAGATTGTTTCCAACCAATGAGATATTTGCACTTTGTATAAACATGTCTTTAAATAAATCATTAGGTATACGATACGCTAAGCTTAATTGACTAATTCTTATAAAATCATTTTTATAAACATTCTCTTCTCCAAGTTGAGATCTACTTGCACCGAGACTATTTGTTTGATTCCAATATTGATAAATTTGTGCTTCTGAAAGATTTTGAGTTATAGCGCCTCCACCTTCTAAAACACCATTAGGAACAAATCCATTTTCTCTACCTCCCGAAGGAACAGTAACTTGATGTAATCCAAACTCTTTCATTGTTTTATTAGTATTAGAAACAATACTTCCTCCAAATTTACCTTCTAAAAAGGTGTTTAAAGTAAAGTTTTTATATCTAAGGTTAGTACCGAATCCCACTTGAGTAGGAGCTACACCTAATCCTAAAACTTTATTTATGTTTTCAGATTTTGCTACTGGAACTCCATCAACTAATTGATGAACAATTTTTCCTTGATCATCTCTTACATATGAATTACCGTAGATAACACCAAATGGTTGTCCTGGAATGTGCCCAATATTCGATTGAAAAAGTTGAGCTACTCCAGCTAGAATAATTCCATTATTCTCATCAGTTGAAACAACTAAACTTTTGTTGTTAGTATAGTTAAAGGATAAATCTAAAGCTAAATCTCCTTTATCAATAGCTCTCCAATTTACAAGCAATTCAACACCCTTGTTAGTTATTTCTCCAAGGTTTATTGTTGAACTACTAAATCCAGATGCAGGAGATGCCGTAGCGTTAACAATATCTTTTAATGTTTGATTTGAATAATAAGCAAAATCAACAGATAATTTATTGTCAAATAACTTTAAATCAAGACCAATCTCAGTTTCATTCTTTTCAAAAGGAGTTATAGATGCATTAGGAATGACCCCTCCGTTAATAATTCCAAGTGGACTTCCTAAATGACCTTGTCCAACTAGACCATAAGTTAAGCCTAAACCGTAAGGATTATTGGCTCCACCAGCAACTTGAGAATAGCCTCCTCTTAATTTTGCAAAAGTAAAAACTTCCGGCAGCTTTACTAAATCTGATAAAATAACTGATAAACTAACAGAACCATATAGATCATTGTTAGGGGTTGTCTTACCCTCTGCTGAAAGCGTTGAAAACCAATCGTTTCTAGCAGTAGCTGTTAAATATATATTGTCTGCGAATGAAAATTCAGCAGATCCATATAGAGAGTTAATTTTTCTTGCTTGGTATCCGTATAATCCAGATTGACCTTCAGTATTAAGAACAGTAAATAATCCAGGGATTACTACAAGGTTTCCAAGAACTCCTGTATTTTCTGCCTTAGCAGAAAAAGTTCCTGCACCAACAAATCCATTCATTGAGATTTTATCTGTTATCTTTAAAAAATCAGTTCCTACAAAAACATCAGCATCAAACTGGTCAAGAGTTTGTGTTTGTTGTTGAAGTTGTCCTCCTGGATAAAAACGGATGCCAGGCCAATTTAAATTCGCACCATTAGCCAATGTATTATTATAATGGTTCGTAGCCTTATCAAACCCAGCTTGTCCTCTTATATAAAGAGACTCACTGATATCATATTTTGCACTCACAGCAGACAGTAGTCTTTCTTTCTCCATGGATGATGGGTTATTGTGTAATGCAAACCATGGGTTTGTTCTATATATGTTATTATCAGCAATTGACAATTCGTTAATACCATCAATGGTACCATTACCATAATCACCAATAAAATCATTTACGTTTATGTTTGGAGCAAGACGTCTAAGAGAGCCGGTAATACTCGCCGGTTCAGTTGATACAATTTGGTTTGCTGTTTCGTCTACATCGCTAAATTTTACACTTGCATTGAATGTTAATTTATCAGAAAGTTTCTGCGTGGTATTAAGAGAAAAAGCAAGTCTTCTTAGTTTTGAAGTTGCTACAACATCTTTACCATCTATATGAGTAGCTGAAAACCTAGTGCTTCCTTTATCTGTATTTGAAGTAAGTGAAACAGAGTTTGTCATATTTACACTTGTTGAAAAAACGCGGTTCATATTATCTCCAGCATATTCATAGGGTTGTTGAGAGCCATCATAAGTTGTACGCAATGAACCATCCATTCTTGGACCCCAAGAATTAAATGTATCTGTTGGATCTGTAGGAAGACCACCAGCAATACCATTTCCATATGTAGTCTGAGGGTTATATAAATCATTTATAGTAGTAAATACCGTTTGATTACTTACTTCTACCCCTATGCCTTTTTTAGCGCCTTTACCATCTTTTGTCTTAATTATTATAACACCATTGGAAGCTCTAGAGCCGTAAAGTGCAGCGGCTGCACCACCTTTTAAAACACTAATAGATTTAATATCATCAGGGTTAATAGCTGAAAGCCCGTCACCATTATCACTTCCACCCCACTCACCAGCAGAACCAAGCTGTTGATTTTGTAGAGATATACCATCAATAATGTATAATGGTTGATTATTTCCGTTAAAAGAACTATTCCCTCTAATAACTACCCTGGCAGATCCTTTTATTCCAGTAGAACTATTGCTAATATTAACACCAGCAACTTTACCCCTCAAAGCCTGTAAAGGGCTAGTAGTTTTTACTCGATTTAATTCTTCACCCTTAACTTGAGTGATGGAATAACCAATAGATTTAGTCTTCTTTTCAAATCCAAAAGCAGTAATAACTACCTCGTCTAAAGCTTCTCCTCCCACCTCTAAACTTACATTTACCACATTTTCACCATTTAAAGGGACTTCTACGGTTTTAAAACCTAAGTAAGAAAACATTAAAACAGCATTTTTACTAGAAATTTTAATAGAATATTTCCCGTTAAAATCTGATGTAGTACCATTGGTGGTACCCTTTTCTAAAACGGTAACATTTGGAAGTTCCATTCCATCAGTGGAATCAGTGATAGTTCCTGTTATTGTGGTTGTAGTTGTTTGTGCAAATGTATTCACCGCACTAAAAAC
>CAJXPE010000178.1 GCA_913057965.1 uncultured Marixanthomonas sp.
CTCCCATGCATATGGGAATCTAAAACTAAAAAACCACTTCAAAGTTGAAGTGGTTTTTTTATAAGTAATAAATAAATTCTCTTACAAATCTTTCCTAAACGTACTTCGTTCTTTATGCTGAATAGGGTTATAATCTTTCCAAAGAAGTTGTACAGCAGTGTTCTCCTTTAATTCTGGGTTGGTTTCCACTTGATCAATTCCTTTTGAATTAAATAAATGCTGCATTTCTTCAAAAATAATTGCAGTAACCCCTTTTCCTTGTAGTTCGGGGTCAATTCCTATTAAATAAAAAGCGGCAACATCATTTTTCTTTTGAGCCTGTAATAAATGATACCAACCAGTAGGGAAGAGGCGGCCATTAGCTTTTTTCAATGCTTTACTGAAAGAAGGCATAACGATTGAAAAAGCGATGAGTTTCCCGGTTTCATCCTTTATACACGTTATATAATCAGGATGAACAAAGCTGAAGTATTTTTCTTTATAGTAGTCTATTTGATATTGCTGAATAGGAACAAAAGTTTGTAAATCGTTGTAGGTTTTGTTGAGGAGTTCAAACATCTTATCTACATAGGGTAAAATTTCTTTTTTATTCTTAAAACGAATAACAGATAAATTGTATCGTTGCTTTATTATTTTAGAAAACTTAGCAACTTTTTCTTTAATAGACCCTGGTATACTTAATTTATATTCTACCCAAGTGGCTTGTTTTTCAAAGCCTAATTCTTCAAAGTGTTTGGCATAATAGGGGTAGTGATACCAAGTTATCATTGTATTCAATTCCTCAAAACCCATGGTGAGGATTCCTGCTTTTTCCATATTGGAAAAGCCAACGGGACCTTCTGTATACTCCAAATTATGCTGGGCACCAATTTCATAAACCTTTTCCAGTAAGGCTTTCGTTACTTCAATATCGTCAATAACATCAAACCACCCAAAACGAACTTTTTTCTTGTTTTGTTCTTCAACTTCGAGTTGATTGATGATTACTGAAATCCTTCCAGCAATCTTTCCATCCTTATAGGCTAAAAAATACCACGCTTCGGCATTTTTAAAGACTGGGTTTTTTGCTTTATCTAGGGTCTCCATTTCATCTTTAATCAACGGTGGAACCCAATATTTACAGTCTTTGTACAATTTGAACGGAAAGGTTACAAATTGTTTTAGTTCTTTTTTGTTGGTTACTTGTTTAATTTCAATCATACGTTCTCTTACAATTGACCGCCGTCTCCATCATCTTCAAAGCCGTCTTTACGTTTGTTTCGTTCGTTTTTTTGTTTCTTTTGTTCTTTATAGCGTCTTCTTTTTTCACGTCCACTTTTTCCTTTCTCCTCTATAAACTCATCTTCTCGGTGCATGTCAAAGCGATATGCAACACCAAGTCTTGCGTTCCAAAGAGAAGGGGTGTCCTTAAAATTAAGAGTTCCAGAAAGGTCTACTTGTAAATCTTTATTAATTAATACAGCAACACCACCTCGTAATAATTGGTCGGCATAAAAATCACTTTTAATACCTTGATTTTCTATAAAAATTGAAAAATATCGATTTGTAGCGTGTGTTAGCGTTACAATATATCCGTATTCAGGTGTATCGGTGGTCACTCTATTTACAATGATGTTTGTTACAAATACAAATCCACCCAAGAAGTTGTTTTGTGTGGAAAGTACAAATTTTGGACTGATAGATTTTTCAGCTTCGGGCGTAAAAGGGTTGTCTTCGGTAATGTCAAAATTAGCACCAACATATACGGAAACAGCGGGAATTAAATCTGACCATTGTGTGCGATTATTTGCTTTCCAGCTATACAAGTTAGGTCCTTTGGCTTCCCGATTTCTATAAGGATCGTATAATAAATATTTAGCCCCTAAAGTGTTACTTCTAAAATTAGCGAATTTACGTTCAAAATCGTTGGCTCCACGTGTATCGGTCACGTTGTTAGACTGAAAACTCCCAATTAAACTTACTTCAAGTTCTTCTTTTAACAACCCATACCGAACTGAATAATCCCAGTTTAACGTAGTAGCTTCGGTAAATAGCAAGCGATGTTCTTCTTGGCCGTAGCTAAACCCTGCTTCAAATTGAAGTATATTAGTACCTACAGAAAAAGCACCTTGTGAACTCCCAGGTCTATTGGCATTAAGTATTTCTGTATACTGAGCTGAAATAGTATTGGTAGCTAAAAAAGTTAATAGAAATAAGAAAACAATTCGGCTGTTCATAGACGCTTTGGGTTTGATTCAAAGATATAAGAATTTATCATTTATTTAGTAATTTGCTTTCGTGTTTTTGCAGAGCTTTATGTATTTTTGAATCCTATGATTACGTTTTTAAAGACGATATTAGTTATCCTTTTGGTGTATTTCGGACTGAAATTTTTAATCCGTTGGGCTACACCATACTTAATGAAGTATGTGGTGAAAAAAGCAGGTCAACGATTTGAACAGGCTTTTAATGGCTCGCAGGGTAATCCTAATTCAAAAAAAGAAAAAGAAGGTAAAGTAACCATCGATAAAGTACCGCATAAACAAAAAAAACACAAATCTACTGTGGGCGATTATGTGGATTACGAAGAATTAGATTGATTTCTTCTTGCTTATTTCTTCCGAAGAAAAATTTATATCCGAACATGTATAGACATTTGTAGCATATTTTTGTTAATTTTCAACCTTCAAAAAAATTGACAGTTGCTATGAAGCATTCGCTTAAAAAATTTCTACCGCATCTTATAGTTTTCGTTCTCTTTGTTATTGCTTCATTGGCGTATTTCAGCCCAGTTTTACAAGGAAAAACCATTTTTCAAAGTGATATTGCTCAGTATCAAGGAATGGCAAAACAATTAAAAGACTATCGTGCTGACACGGGAGAAGAAACCTATTGGACCGATGCTGCTTTTGGCGGAATGCCCACCTATCAATTAGGTGCTAAATACCCCCATAATTATATTAAAGACTTAGATCTTGCCATTCGTTTTTTGCCACGACCGGCAGATTATCTGTTTTTATATTTTATTGGACTTTATATTTTATTATTAGTCTTAAAAGTTGACTATAAGCTCGCTTTTCTTGGAGCAATAGCCTTTGGGTTTTCCACCTATTTAATTATTATTCTCGGTGTTGGTCACAATGCAAAAGCCCACGCTATTGCGTATATGCCATTGGTGCTAAGTGGAATATTATTAACCTTTCGAGGAAAATATCTATATGGTTTTTTATTAACTACCGTCGCTATGGGGCTTGAACTGGTCGCTAACCATTACCAAATGACGTATTATTTACTGTTTTTAGTCATTTGTATTGGAGTTGCTTATCTAGTCGATGCCTTTAAGAAAAAAATGCTTCCACATTACTTTAAAGCTGTGGGTGTGATGGCGCTTGGAGTTTTAATTGCAGTCGGACTTAATGCTACTAATATTTTAGCTACAAAAGAGTATGCTGATACATCTACCCGAGGAAATAGCGAATTAACCATTAATGCCGATGGTTCACCAAAAGATAACGTAAACGGTCTTGATTATGATTACATCACGGAGTACAGCTACGGAAAACTAGAAAGCTTAAACTTGTTTATCCCTAACTTTATGGGAGGCGGATCTGGTGATCCATTACCAGAAGATGGTGAAACTAAAGAAGCATTATTGAAAATGGGCGCTTCGCCACAGGAAGCTAACCAAATTTTGAATCAACTGCCCACGTATTGGGGGGAACAGACGATTGTAGCAGCACCCGCTTATATTGGGGCAGTGGTTATCTTTTTAGCGATTTTAGCGTTATTTTTAATAAAAGGGCGTTTAAAATGGTGGATTATAGCCGCTTTTTTATTAAGCCTGTTCCTATCGTGGGGAAAACATTTTAGTTTTTTAACCGAGTTCTTTATCGATTATGTACCGTTGTATAATAAGTTCAGGGCAGTTTCATCTATTCAGGTGATTATAGAGTTAATTTTACCAGTTCTTGCTGTTATTGGGTTACATCAGTTTTTTAGTGGTTTTGAACGAGAGGAAGAAAAGAAAAAAGCCTTATTGTACAGTGCTGGAATTACAGGCGGTGTAGCCTTATTGTTTATCTTGTTTAAATCATCGTTACTAGATTTTTCTAATTCGTATTACGATAGTTCAATTCGAGAAAACCTGAGCCTTCCCGTTCTTGATGCCGTTCGGGAGGATCGTGCTTCTATGTTAACTTCCGATGCGATTCGTTCCTTGATTTTTGTTTTGCTCGCTGGTGGAACATTGTGGTTCTTTTTAAAGGGAAAACTAAAAGAAATAGCTGTAATATCAGTGCTTGCTGTTCTAATTATAATCGATCTAGTTGGGGTCGATAAACGATACGTAAATAATGACGATTTTGTGCAAAATCGGGTAATGGAGCAACCATTTCAGAAAAATGGAGCTGATCTGCAAATTTTAAAAGATGATGGTGAGTATCGGGTTTATGATGCGACTGCAAACGCTTTTAATAGCGGTCGTGCCAGTTATTATCACAATGCCTTAGGTGGTTATCACGCAGCCAAGCCGGGTAGAATGCAAGACTTGAACGAGTTTTATATTAGTAGAGGAAATATTGGAATGCTCAATATGCTCAACGTAAAATATATAATAACGCAAGGCAAAAATGGAGGCGCTGTGGCACAACGCAATCCCTACGCCAATGGAAATGCTTGGTTTGTTGAAAATGTAATCTTGGCCGATAATGCAAACGATGAGTTATTGTTGTTAGATAGTTTAGACACTAAGAAAACAGCTGTAATTGCTACAAAATTTAAAGCCGAATTACCTGTAGAAAAAATAGGTAGGGACAGCACAGCAACTATTGATTTAGTAAAACACGAACCCCAACATATTACCTATGAAACGGCTACAAACTCACCTCAATTAGCTGTTTTTTCTGAAGTATATTATCCAGATGGTTGGAATGCTTATATAGATGGGAAACCAGCTGATTACTATAGAGCAAACTATGTGTTACGAGCAATGACCATACCAGAAGGGATTCACAAAATAGAATTTAAGTTTGAACCTGCAGTGATACAAACAGGGAGTACCGTAAGTTTGATAAGCACCTTTATTTTTGTTTTGTTATTGATAGGAGGCATATATTTTGGTTTTAAAAGAAATAAAACTGAAATAGACAACACGTAATTGGTTATGAAAAAAGCCTTGATTATAACCTATTATTGGCCACCTGCAGGCGGACCAGGCGTTCAACGTTGGCTCAATTTTGTAAAATACTTTAAGGAATTCGGAATCGAACCAATAGTGTATGTGCCCGAAAATCCACACTATCCAATAATAGACCCTAGTTTTGAGGCCGACGTACTCAACGATATTGAAATTTTAAAACATCCGGTAAACGAACCGTATAAGTTTGCAAAAGTTTTATCAAAAAAGAAAACATCTCAGATAAGCAGCGGGATTATTTCTGAAACAACCCCTTCTTTTATTGAAAAATTGTTGCTTTTTATTCGCGGGAATTTCTTTATCCCAGACGCTAGAGTAGGGTGGGTAAAACCTTCCGTAACATTTTTAAAAAAGTATCTTTCAGAAAATAAAATTGATACGGTCATTACAACTGGACCACCACACAGTTTGCATTTAATTGGGCTTCAGTTGCAAAAAGAAACAAAACTTCCTTGGATTGCCGATTTTAGGGATCCCTGGACCACGATACACTATCATAAATCCCTTCGGTTGACAAAAGCTTCAGAACAAAAACACAAAAAATTGGAAGCTGACGTATTGCAAAACGCCGATTTAATAACGGTAACCAGTCCAACAACCAAAAAAGAGTTTCAAGAGATCACCCAAAAACCTATAGAAGTCATTACGAATGGGTATGAAATAAACGAGAAAATCATTCCTATTCTAGATGCCAAATTTACGTTGGTTCATGTGGGGTCGTTACTAAGCGAACGAAATCCTATTGTTTTATGGGAAGTACTTTCAGAATTGATTAAAGAAAACACAGAGTTTGCAGCAGACTTTCAATTAATATTGGCAGGAACTATAAGTGAAAATGTAGTGCAAAGTATAAAAAAACACGGTTTAGGTGATAACTTGAAGTTGTCTGGTTATGTTTCACATTCCGAAGCATTGCAAATGCAACACAATGCTCAAGTATTGTTGTTGCTTGAAATAGATAGACCAGAAACACGTGCCATTATCCCTGGAAAATTGTTTGAGTATTTTGCTGCCAAACGTCCTATTGTTGCTTTAGGGCCAAAGGGAAGCGATATAGAACAACTTATTTCTGAAACCCAAAGCGGGGAGTTTTTTGAACATTCAGAAAAACAGAAATTAAAATCTAATATTTTACAATTGTATTCAGATTATAAACTGTCTCTTATACACATCGAGCCCACGAGACCTCTCTACATCTCGT
>CAJXPE010000179.1 GCA_913057965.1 uncultured Marixanthomonas sp.
ACGAGATGTAGAGAGGTCTCGTGGGCTCGGAGATGTGTATAAGAGACAGATGCAGATACACTTGCGAGTTTTCGAAGCCTAAATTTTTTAGCATAACTAGCTGTTCGGCTTTTGGGAATTTCTTGTGTCCGCCCACGTTGATGCCCCGTAAAAATGCGATGTGGGTTTGCATTTTAATAGCTTTGGTATTGACCCAATATGTTCAAGACGGTAACTTCACTGCCAATAACATTGTAGTGAAGCGAATATGGAAATATTTTGAAATGAACAATGCGTACATTCCTATATCTAATTTGAAAAAGATAAGGATTTTGCTCTAAAAACTCAATATGCTCATCAAAATCAAAGAGAAACTCCATTTTCTTGCCCATAGCATCATAGAAGCATTCTGCCTTTTTCAACTCTCGTTCTGCATCAATCGACAGTATTACGGGAAATGCCATATTTCTTTCTTATTTCGTCTATTGGAATAGTTTTTAAAGTGCCTTTTTCTTGACGTTCCAAGAGATCGTCCATCATCGCTTTGTATTCCTCAGACGGTTCTGCTAATTGACGTGCTAAGTTTTCAAAATAATTTTCAAAATAATTTTTCAAAGACCGATTGTCAGCTTTCGCTTCTTTTTCAAGGATTTCCAAGGTCTTTTCATCCAGTTCGATCAACTTTTTCTTTTTTGCCATGATATATCTATTTTATGTAGTAAATATATACTTTCTATATTTATTTTGCAATACTTTGGGCAACCATAAACCCACCGGTCCATGCATTTTGGAAGTTAAAACCACCTGTAATCGCGTCAATATTCAGCACTTCTCCGGCAAAATAAAGGTTTTTGTGTTTTTTACTTTTAAAGGTTTTAAAGTCAACTTCTTTGAGTTCTACGCCACCAGCAGTTACAAATTCTTCTTTAAAGGTGCTTTTTCCGTGTACATAGAAACGACTTTCGGTAAGTTGCAAAGCGAGGGTATTGATTTGTCCTTTTGAAATATCGGCCCATGTTGTAGTTTCAGAAATAGCTGAAGCAGCTACCAAACTTTGCCATAACCGTTTGGGAAGGTCGAATTGTGCGTTCTTTAAAACTGTTTTCTTGGCAAGCTCAATTTTAAGGCTTTTTAATTGTTCAGTTATTTCAGAAGAAGAAATATCCAGCAACCAATTTACCTGAATACTAAAGTGATACTTGGTAGGTTCTAATAATCGGGCACCCCAAGCCGAAAGCTTTAAAATAGCCGGTCCGCTCATGCCCCAATGTGTGATAAGCAGCGGGCCTTCACTTTCAAGTATTGTTTTCTTGTTTTCATTTAAAATTCTTACAGAAGCTTCCGTGCTAAGACCAGGTAGATCCTTTATCCGCTCATCATCAATGTTAAAGGTAAATAAGGAGGGAACAGGTGGGACGATAGTATGCTCTAAACTTTCTAATACCTTCCAAATTTTAGGATTACTTCCCGTTGCAATGACTAGTTTTTCTGCTGAAAATTCGTCAGAAAGAGTTTCTAGTTTCCAAAATGGTTGCTGAGCGGAGTCGAAGTGTTCTATTGATTTAACGGATTGACCTTTCAACACGTCAATTCCTAATCGTTCGGTTTCAGAAATAAAACAATCAATAATCGTTTGAGAACTGTCGGTTAACGGAAACATGCGACCGTCCTCTTCAATTTTCAGTTCTACACCACGTTTTGAAAACCATTCAATGGTATCGCCGGTCATAAAGCTGTGGAACGGGCCTAAGAGTTCCTTTTCGCCACGCGGATAATTTTGGGTAAGCTCTTTTGGTAAAAACTCAGCATGGGTCACATTACAACGCCCGCCACCAGAAACTTTTACTTTGGTAAGTACTTCTTTACCACGTTCGAGAATGATTATTTTTAAGTCGGGATTTTTTTCAGCAGCATTGATTGCGGTAAAAAAGCCGGCCGCTCCGCCACCAATTATTATAACGTCAGCGTGTATCAATTGGAGTATTTTTCTTTAGCAAACTCATTACATAATAAAATGGTTTCGGTTACATCTTCCAGCGTGGTTCGTGGGTTGATTAGACACATTCGTAATACCGTTTGACCATTTAAAATTGTTGTAACGAGTAATGCTTCACGCGATTCCACTACTTTTTCTGAAATATATTGGTTTAATTCATCCAATTCATCTTCAGAAAGTTTATTACCAATGGGATTGTACCGGAAGTTGATAACCGCCAAGGTTGCAGGTGAAATAATTTCCCAGTTTGCACTTTTCCGAAGTAAACCTTCTACTTCTTCGGCTAATTTAATATTATATGTAATGGCGTCTCTAAATGCTTTTAAGCCAAATGTTTTGATGGACATATAGAATTTCAACGCTCTAAAGCGACGCGTTAGTTGTACGCCGTGATCGTAAAAGTTGATTTCACTTTCGTTACCTTCTACATCGCGCAGGTATTCGGGGGTTTCGGTAAAAGTATTTTTAAGCCACTTGCTATTTCTAACTATTAGACAGCCCATTTCGTAGGGTTGGTAAAACCATTTATGTGGATCTACAGTAAGTGAATCTGCTTTTTCAATGCCTTTCAATAATTTTTTACCGTTTTTGGCAAGGATAGCCGCTCCGCCATAGGCACCATCAATATGAAACCAAATATTTTCTTTTTTACAGATTTTTGACAATTCAGAAAGCGGATCTACTGTTCCGGTATTTGTTGTTCCTGCCGTAGCGACCATACAAAAAGGTTGTAATCCTTCTAGTCGATCTTTGGCTATGGCATTGCGAAGCTTATTCATCGATAACTTGAACTCGATATCGGTAGGAATAATACGAATTTGTTCCTTTTTAAACCCTAAAATTCGAATGGCTTTTATGTTGGAAGAGTGCGCTTGGTCTGATAGATAAATAACAGCTTTACTAAAATCATCTCCACATTTAACCCGACGTGCTGTCACTATCGCGGTTAGGTTTGCCATAGAACCACCGCTAGTGAATATTCCACCACCTTTTTTTTCAGGGAAACCAAAGATTTTTAACAACCAGTTTAAGGTAACTATTTCAAGCTCTGCAGCGGCCGGAGAAGCCGCCCAGCCCCCTGAAAAAACATTGAAACCAGTGGCCAACGTATCGGCCATTGCGCTAATGTAATTACTTGGTCCAGGAACAAAGGAATACGACTTTGGATGTGACACAATATTACTTTTGGTCATCACATTTTCCAGTACGAAATCCAAAACTTTATGGGCATCTTCTGGATTTTCTGGAGCTTTTTCAAGAAACATCGTGTCCATTTCTTCACGCGAAGCTAAGGCTACTGGATTTTTTTCTTTTTGAGTATCAAAATGATCTATTATAGCATCTACTACTTCGTAGCCATATTTTTTCATTTCGGCTTTATTCAGCTCTAATTTTGCGTTTCTATCCAGTTTCACCGTATCTTTTCTTTACAAGTTTTTAAAAATGCAAAATTACGGTTTTAGCAATAGATAAAGGGCACTAAACAAAAAAACACGCTTGATACAATATCAGCGTGTTTTTTTATCTGTAAACTGAAATATTATTGAATCACTAATTTTTCAGTAATTGAAGTATTTTCATTGCTAAAACGTGCAAAATAAACGCCTGAAGGCAAATTGGTTTGTACCGTATTTTTTCCTTCAGAAAGTGATTTAGTAGCAACTAATTTCCCAGTAACATTATAAATATTTATTTCAGTAAAAGAATAACGATTGTTAAACTGAATGTTATCAGTTGCTGGGTTTGGATAAAAACTGAAATTTTCAATTGCATTATCCTCAACACTTAAAATGTTGCACAGGAACGGGTCAAAGATCACTTCACCTAAGGTAGCATCATCTTCAATATGGAAAATTACATCTTCCACTTCTTGTTGTGTGCTTCCCTGTCCTTCAATCCAACAGTTATTTTTTGCCTGTAAGGTGTTTGCAGTATTATTATACAAAGCATAAATCTCACCACCATTGCCATTTTCAGAAAAAACATTTTCACCTGGATTGTCTTCGTCATCACCTAGATTTATGAACGCCTCGCCAACGACTGTAATTCCCCAAAGGTTTCTTCTAATCTCGTTGCCAGATGCGATAATTTCCATGCCAGCGGCTGTGGTATTTAGGTTAATTCCACTTCCACCCAAAATAGGGTCGCCTTGGGTATCGTTATCTTCAATTATATTGTTGTTAATATAGGCAAACGAGTTGTTTCCAAGAATGGTCATTCCGTAACGGTTATCTTTAATGATGTTATCGTCTATACGAGCCAATATATTTCCTGCTCCTCCAATAAAATTGGCAACGGCAATTCCACCCACCATATCAAGGCTTCGATCACCGATAATGGTGTTTTGAATAATTTTAAGGGTGTCTTCTGGCTTAGTAATACCTAAGTTTATTTGTGGTCTGTTTCCGTTTAAGTTGCTATTTCCTTCCAAATAATTATTAAAAATATAAGGGGAAACTTCAATATTTACGCCCGAACTTATTGCCGGAAGCTCATTAAAAGTGATGGTGTTATTAGTAATTTGAGGCGTTCCTCGAGATAGTGATAACACACCTCCTGTTGTAGCGCCATTTTCCACTTCAAAATTATTAGTGATAATACAATTATCAATTTCGAAGTTTTCAGTTAAAACACGTAAACCACCACCATATTCAATGGTTGTGTTGCTAAAATCTACAGAAGAGGTTTCTTCAAATCGAAAACCAGCATAGGGTGCGGTTTGATCTATCGCAGTGATGGTTATTTCGTTAGAATTTACTGAAAGTGTACCAAAAACAGTGATTAATAAATCGGCATCAATAGAAAGGGTAAGGTCTGTGTCTATTAGCACGTTGTCATTTTCAGCAACTTCAAGGTTTTCCAAAAGTGTGTAATCACTGCCCGAGATGGTAATAGTGGAAGGGCTCAATGCTGCAATATCATCTAATGTGTAGGTTCCACCATCATTTGGTGTGGTATAGGTTTGAGCAATTAAAGTGGTAAAAGTGCAGATTATAAGAAAAATTGAAAGGGTAATTTTTTTCATCGTATGTTGTAATTAGGAGTTATTTTTATTTGTATTATACCAAAAATACATATTAGCGCTCAGTTTATAAATAATACTTGGTTTTTAAAATGAATTTAGATTTTTTTCTGAAGAAAGTATTTAATTAAAACAGTACTTTTATACGATGATTTTATATGTTGTAATCATTATATTTATAATCAGCCCTTTCTTTCCAGCTACTGAAAATCCACATTGGTTTTTTAGAACGCCAGACTTTATTCGCTTGCAATCCATAGCTATACAATTAATCTTACTTCTTCTTTTTTTGATTTTTGAAGACCCATTTACAACCTTTAGCTGGATATTACTTTTTGCCTTAATTGCAACTATTATTTACGAAGTGGTAAAGGTGTTTCCATACAGTCAATTTTATCCACGGCGTAAACCAGATTTTCCTAGTGATGGTTGTGTTTCCATACTGGCTGGAAATGTGCTGCAGGACAATAGAAAATATGATTTGTTCAAAGCTGAAATAAAGCGATACGACCCAGATATGGTCCTTGCGATGGAAACCGATAAACAATGGGAAAATGGTCTTTCTGAAATAGAAGCAACTTATCCACATACTGTAAAAATACCTTTGGATAATTATTATGGCATGTTGCTATATTCTAAAACTGAATTGAAACATGTAGAAGTGAATTATCACGTAGAAGAAGGGGTGCCCTCCATCTTTTTTGAATATTCGCTTTCTGAAAACCGCGATGTTTTCTTCGCTTGTTTACACCCGGCCCCGCCAAGCCCCACTGAAAATGAAACTTCTAAGGAACGTGATGCTGAATTGATGATAGTAGGTAAAAAATTAAGAAAACTTGATAAACCAGTCGTTGTTTGTGGTGATATGAATGATGTTGTATGGAGCCGCACCACTCGCTTATTTAAAAAAATGACCGCAATGATAGATCCACGTATTGGCCGTGGTTTCTTCCCAACTTATCATGCGGGGTATTGGCTTATGCGATTTCCTTTAGATCATTTGTTTCATACCAAAGATCTATTTGTAAAAACCATGATCCGCACTAAAAATTTTGGCAGTGACCATTTTGCAATGTACTACGAAATACATCATAAAAGAGGAAGAAAAACCGAAACAAAAGGCAAACTGAACGGCGATGAAAAGGAAGAAGTAAAAGAAAAAATTGAAGAAGGTAAATAGGGTACAATCAAAAATTTGTGATATTTTAGATATTGAGTAACAAATATCTGTCTCTTATACACATCTCCGAGCCCACGAGACCTCTCTACATCTCG
>CAJXPE010000180.1 GCA_913057965.1 uncultured Marixanthomonas sp.
GAGATGTAGAGAGGTCTCGTGGGCTCGGAGATGTGTATAAGAGACAGCTATCGGAATAAATGGCATCCAGGAAAAGGATATTGTATTGGATATTGCAAATGCCATTTTGAAGCTGAATAACGATTCAAAAAAGCCACTTGATATTTATTTAACTAGATATAACGATACACTTATTTCCTTATCGGACAGAACTAAGCTGGCCAAAACCCTAAAAGCTGATTTGTTTGTATCGTTGCATTGTAATCATTCGGATAATCCTAATTCGAGAGGTGTTGAAGTATATTTGAGTAATAAACAATCAAAATATCAAGATAATTCCGTCTGGTTTGCTTTTCAAATGCAAGATCCACTCAATACGAAGCTTGGTTTTGAGAGTAGAGGTGTAAAGTTTGCAAATTTTCAGGTGTTGCGGGAAAATATCAAGTTTCGTACTGCCATACTTATTGAAATGGGGTTTCTTACGAATACTGATGAAGCGGATTATTTTCTAAGCCCCAAAAATATAAGAGCTATGGCATTGGCCATTTTAATAGGATTGTGTAACTATTTTAATACCGGATTATGAAGGAACTGTTTGTTGAGATTGTAAAAATTGTTTCTAAAATAATGAGAGTTGTTATCTCGGTATTTTTGTCTTTGGTTAAAAAGTAGGCTAACGTAAAAAAAGCTATTTCTTTTTCGTTTTAGATGAATGATATATCCTTAATACTTCTGCGGCATAATAATAAGCCCTTTGTTTAGCCCTATACCAACATATAAAAAGGATTGGTAATGAGATTAAAAAGAATTGCCAATAGCAATAATATTCGATTCCAAACAGAACTGTCAAAACAATACAGAGGGTTAACAGAACACGGGCAAAAATGAAATTTTGTAAAAAATCACTTAAACGCTCTTTGTTTATGGTATAAGCAAATGATTGAATAAATTTGAAAAGCTCATCATCGGGAACATCCTTGTCCAACATTTTTAACGTTTCTTTTTTTAGTTTTTTTAAAAAGTGAGGTGGTGGAATCTTCCAAATACCTTTTTGCTTAGACAACAATCTAGTTGATGGTTTTCCTTTCCAAGTGAAATAAAAAGCATCTTCAAGCCAACTACTAAAAGTGTCTAGGATATATCCTAAAAAATAGGAAATAACAGTTATTGGCAGGATAAAGTCTGCCTTAAAATAAACAGTATGGTCCCCGTACAAAAAAATCAAGGAATATGCCAGGGCATATCCGGGCAGTAATTTGGAAATTATATCGTAAGCCTTAAAGTTCATAATTGTCTATATAAATTTTAAAATTATTGTCATCTCCTAAAATAAGCATTATTGCTGGTTGACCATTCAGCTTTGCCTCATTTAAAAGCTCAGCGAATTGAATTTTATCGTCGCCACTCATACCCAAACCACAATTTTTAGGATGACTGTGCCATTCGCCCAAATATTTTAAGTTATCGTTTGTAATATTTTGTATTTGGTTCAATTTTTCGCTTACGCCTTTTATTCCCCTAATGAATAGTGTTGGTCTCTCAATGCTATCTTCTGGGGCTAAAATTGTGTGTGCAATATAAATTTTCTTGTAATGATAATCGATTGCACCTATCAAAATCCCACCTGTTTCATTTGGTAATTTGTCGGTCCTAAACTCTGAAACCGTAGCAAGAAAATGATTTTTGTTTATGTAGATTGTCCAGTCTGAAATAGATTTTTCTTCCCAATCTTCAACATTAAACCTGCGGTGGGTTACACCCTGAGATTCATCTGCCCTCCATATCTGCAATCCAGCATTTTTATTATTTAAGTTTTGCTTAAAAGCTTTTGAAGCAATGCCTGAAAAAATGGACAGATTCTCTTGTGGGATTTTTGAAGTGATATCTCTACACCCTCTTGCATATCGTATCTTCCCATCTGATTCAAAATCTAAATGGTTGGACAATTCTGGGTTGGTCAATAGCTCCTTGTAATATTGAATTTCCAAAATATCCAAAGGGTAGTAACTTTCGACATCCTCAGTTAGCATCACAAAGTCAGTTCCCATCGGATTTAAAAAGGCTGATAGTTTTCTCACACCTTTAATTTCATTTGCCAAATATCTTTCCACGCCTATTGACGTGGACATATCGATAACGATATCTGACCCTTGCATTATTGACTTATCAACCTCATAGATATTGGCAACAAATGGCTTAGAAAAATCATAATCGTTCAACAAATCATTCGCTTGTTTAGAGATAGCCGCAGCTTTATTTTCGGCTAAGTGGTTGTCAATATCCGTAGAAGCGTGTCTTATAAAGTTATGTGGAAGTAAAATATCCTTATCTATAAGATTCCAAATGCCAAATCCATTTCTAGCAAGGTCCATAAAAAATTGTGACCCTAAAGCACCTAGACCAACTAATGTGAATTTTGCTTCGGAAAATTCAGCATCGATACCACTATAGGTTTGTGCCAATGTCCTATTTAAGCTTAAATGCGGACTTAGTATTTCAACTTCGATTGGTGTCAATTTGCCTTCCGATAAATTTTCTTCCACACGCATCAGCTTATCAAGACCTATTATTGTTCGCCCAAAAATGCTTGACAATTCTCCTAAAGTGGCATTGATTTTAAATCCAGCCAATGTTGGTTCTGAATTTACAGAATCCCTTAATATCGGTATTTCAACAATTAAGACAAGTAACCCTTGCCAAAAATCTCCTAAAAATTTATACCTTATACCGTCATCAACCAGTTGGATGATTTTTGGTTTTAGAAGAGCAAGTAGGTCAATATTTTTAGATTTGAATATCTCGCCTAATGCGTATAGATTGTCAATCCGTTGATGTACTACACCATTCTCAACAGGACTGGTCGAAATAAACAACCTATGCATTGGCGTGCCAAGATTGCTACCCGTCGTTTTATAAAACCCATTGGGCAGTTCTTTGATAAAACTGTCATCAGGATTGACAATTATACCCTTGCTTCCTATAACAAAAGGTTCTAAAGGTTGGTTTTCCTTATGGAGTTCGCCTCTAGCGGTGAGTTCAAGCCAACTCTTTATTGCATTCAGAAAATATGAACCTGACCATTTGTGCTTCAACTCTTCAAAATTTTCTTCAAAGATGCAAAGGCTAACAGGTCTTTTGTCCTTGGTAACATTGGTATGAGGTAGTCCCAATGGAAAATCATCCCTGCAAGCAAAAACTTTAGGTAAAGCTAGATTATTCGGCGAAGTAATTATGGTGATTACTTCTTCTTGTCGAATATCATTGGTAGGGTCATTCGGTACATCTGGAAGGAATTTGAGAATTAGAAATTCGTCATTGTCTTTACCCTCCAAAACCTGCAATAAGATAATAGTTCCACCAAACGAATCGATTGAAGAGACAATTTGTTTTGACCCATCATTTCTCAGCTCTTCAATCGATATTTTTTTATTGGATGGGGTTACGTAGTCTTGCTCCATATTTATCCTGCCCTTCCCGCTCTTGATGGTTTACTCAATCCTGAGCTAATTGCTGACGCAGATGCTTTAATCAAGGTAGCACCGTGTTCATCTAATTCGAAAACAATAGGTTTTTTAAAATCGTCATAAAATTTGTGAGTGTTTTTAAAGTTACTTTCTCCAACGACATCTACGTACTCCGTCTTGGCCGGATAATGAGGTGGATTATCACTATTATTAACTATTTTTTTAGAAGTGGCCACCACTTTAGCTCCTGTCTTTTTATAGTTTAAGATGTCAATAGAAGTTTGCTTTGGTTCAGAATTATCAATGCCCTTTTCATCATCTTTGTATGGTGTGTCATTGAAAAAAGTCCAAGAACAATGATGAGGGGTTTGGAAAATATCCCATTCTAAAGCATCTTCATTATTGTTTTTTTCTGATTTTTCTTTAATTCTTGCCCATCGATAGTGGTCTGCATCGCCACCGTGCAAAATTCTACAAGAAAAGTCAACCCCATTGGTTTTGTAAAAGCGAGCTTGATAAACTATACTGGACATATTTCTGTCATCAGCGGCATTGCAATCGATAACATCAGCTTTAAAAGGGGCGTGGATGAAAAACTCGAACTTATCGAGAGCAGTATCATTTATTTCTGTTACAATCTGTCCCGGTATGTGCTGTGGAACATTGGTAAACTGATTATTGTCGTCATACCCCACTAAAACTAACCTGTTTCCACGTTCGTTTTTAGTGCTATCATTATTTTTATACAAGTTTCTTCTACGCCTTACTTCTTTTCTAATGATACCAGCATCGGTATCGTCAGAAATGTTAGCGTCGCCTAAAATATATTCATTGACCCATAGCTCGTCAATTATTATTTTTTCATCATCATCGTCATAAGTACTGATTTTTCCAGTGTGAAAATGCTTTCCGAAATTTAAGCAATGGTCATTGTCGTGATGTGTAAGAATGAACAAATCGGTATAAGGTCTATCCTCCCTTTCATCTAATTCTTTCAACAAATCTTTTTTGACATCATAAATTCCATCTTTGACTTCACGAATATTAATATCCGTTATTATGTTGGCATTATTGGTTTTGAAAAGTGAAGTATCCCCATTGCCGACAGGATAATACTTTATAATATTTTTACTCATTTTTTGTTTTTTTAACATTTGATATTTAATTTTCAAGCCAATCCTTTTTTATGTCAGATTGACCATTTATTATTTTGATTGTGGCAATCCTGAATTGCAGAACCGCCACAATCAACTGCTAATTGGACTGCTCCAACAATGTAGCTATACCACTTATGACAACAAGAGTTGCAATACTAAAGACAATGGCTTTGGCCACATCTCCACGTACATTGACACAATTGCCTTTATGGCATACACTTAGCTCTCCTTTAGAGAAATTAATACTATTCATAAAAATGAATTTTAAGATTAAACAATATCCATTCAGAGCTGTGGATTTCCGCTCATTTTTTTTTGCCTTTTAATTAAAGGCTTTTGTTGCATCAATTTTTTATATTGTGCCTTCAATCTTATATGCTTGCCTCTTTATCTTTTTTGCCACTTGATGGCAAATTTTTTTAATACGTAAGCATATTACTACTAGAACATCTATCTATATGGATAAATCGAGCAAAGACGTCGCAGAGGTATTTAGTAGCTACACTAATGACCAATTAGGCTATCTCGTTTTACGAATGAGAGCCTTCGCCAAGAAAAGGCTTGGTGATTATAAGGACAATCACGAGGGGCAACAAAAGTTGGATTTTGTTTTTAACGTTTTTCAAAAAGCACTTACTGATATAAGAAAATGGGATAAAACGAATTGTGATTTCGAAAATTTCCTTTTCGGTGTCTTGAAAAGTGAGATTAGTGCATATCACAAAAAAGCAAAAAGACGAAAACCCCCCGAAGAAGAAAACGAGAGCGAAGAATCTTATATTCTCGATATGCCAGTATTCTCCGAAGAAGTTGGCTACGATGACCAATCGTTTAAAGAAATTGACAACAAAAAAATAAAAGAAGACTATGTTACATTACTTAAAGACTCAGGGGCATCGGACTTAGAGATGCTAATATTTGAATGTTGGTGTGAAAATATCTATAAACCAAGCGATATAGCAGATTTCCTGGAAGTGGATACAACCGAAGTTTACAAAGCCGTTAAAAGGCTTGAAAGAAGAAAAAATAAACTAAACAGTCAGGTAAAATGAGTAATTTAAAAGATAAAATAGATAAGGGAATTACAGAATTTTATCTCAATTCTGATATAGAATTGATAAAAAAATCCCTAGAGGAAGAAGGTGTGGATGTTGCTAAAGAAAGTGCGGATATTTCCAATTTTTTAAAGCGATTAAGATTTACGGAAGTAGCTATGTCCACTCAAAAGAGCAACCAAATATTATTAGATAGAATAGTTGGGAAATTTCAAGATGCTATCAATAAGAATTTAGAAAAACCTATTGCTACCTTAATAAATTTAGTGGAAACAAAACAAATGTCCATACAGTTTAGAAATTTGGACAAATTAACCCCAGACGAAATAAAAGAAATCATTAAAGGTAAAAACTTGGTTGACCTGATGGACGAATTAGATAATGAAGAATCATAGATATAATAAGGGTTCTGCTGCCGCAAGAGATTTATTGCACCAAAATGGATTTGAAGGTCTTTTGGATTTTCCTTTGGAATTATTTGCAAACGGTCTTGGCGCAACCGTCATTGAGAAACCTTTATTAAATTCTGATGGCCGAATAATATCTGTCTCTTATACACATCTCCGAGCCCACGAGACCTCTCTACATCTC
>CAJXPE010000181.1 GCA_913057965.1 uncultured Marixanthomonas sp.
CGAGATGTAGAGAGGTCTCGTGGGCTCGGAGATGTGTATAAGAGACAGTCTCAGGAGTTTCCTGAAATTTTAAGCAACACACCTTCTATTTACGCTACCAAACAAGGTGGTGGATATGGAGACGCCCGTATTAACATTCGTGGTTTTGATACTCAAAACTCTGCGGTAATGATTAACGGAGTTCCTGTTAATGATATGGAAAATGGTCAGGTGTATTGGAGTAACTGGGCTGGTTTATCTGATGTAGCTTCGGCAATACAGGTACAACGTGGTTTAGGATCTTCAAAATTAGCTATTTCTTCTGTTGGGGGTACTATAAACGTAATTACGAAGTCTTCAGAACGTCAAGAAGGCGGTTTCTTTTCTGGTGCTGTAGGTAACAATGATTACTTGAAAAATGTGGTTTCTTATTCAACTGGCTTAAGTGAAAATGGCTGGTCAGGTTCATTCCTTTTCAGTAGAACAGCTGGTGATGGTTACATCAACGGAGGTAAATTTGAAGGATATAATTATTTTGCTGCAGTAGGATATAAGCCTAGTGATGATCACTCTTTAGAGTTTACAGTAACGGGAGCTCCACAATGGCACCACCAACGTTCTAGAGGTATCGCAATTAGTGAATACTTAAAGTATGGAAATGATGGAGAACCAAATATTAAATATAACGATCAATGGGGTTATAGAAATGGAAAAGAGTTTTCATTCAGAAGAAATTTCTACCATAAACCAGTATTAAACTTAACGTGGGATTGGGATATAACTGATGCTACAAAATTAACAACTACTACGTATGCTTCATTTGGCCGTGGTGGTGGAACTGGAGAAATTGGAGAAATTAATGGAATGCGACAATTTGCATTGCCTAGAACTGATAGAGGATTGGTTCGTGTTGATGATATTATCCGTTATAACAGCGGTGGTTTAGTGCCAGACTTTAATAATCAAAGAAGAGACCAAGTTAACGGTCTTTACTTAAACAATAGTGATAAAAACGATAATGCCGATAATACTAACGGTATTACCCGTAGAGCTTCTATTAACTCGCACAACTGGTACGGTATAATTGCAAACTTAAATACTGAATTAAATGAGAACCTTGTATTAGATTTCGGTATTGACTTAAGAAACTACAAAGGGTTTCACTACAGAAGAGTTAATGATCTTTTAGGGGGTGATGCATATCAGCAAACTGATGATAGAAACAATCCTTTAGGTGAAGGGGAAACAAATATTTACACAGAAACCTATGATGCAGACCAACCTTGGTGGGTGTTTAAAGATATAGATGATGAACAGAAAATTGACTATTATAACACAGGTCTTGTTAACTGGGCAGGTGTATTTGGCCAACTAGAATACAGTATTGGTGATGATATCACAACTTTCTTACAAGGATCTTTAGCAAATCAAGGCTTTGCAAGAGAAGAGTTTTTTGGGGAAACACCTCCAGAAAAAACAGATTATGAGAACATCTTAGGAGGAAACATTAAAGGGGGTATTAACTGGAATATTGATGACAACCACAATGTTTTTGCTAATGGAGGATACTATTCTAAACAACCTTTATTTGATGCTGTCTATATTAACTTTGGAAATAACCTAAACCCAGACTTACAAAATGAAAAGATTGTAGGTATAGAAGCTGGATATGGTTACAGAAGTAGAAAATTAAGAGCGAATGTAAATGTGTACAGAACAAGCTGGGCAGATAGATTTGAATCAGTTTCAGCAACCTTTAACCAAGGTGAGCCAGATGAAATAAGAGGTAATGCTAATATTACAGGTATTACTCAGGTTCACATGGGGGTGGAAGCAGATTTTAGATATAAATTATCAAACATTGTTACCTTACGCGGGATGCTTTCTGTAGCAGATTGGCAATATAAGGATGATGTATCAGCTACTTATTTTGACAATGATCAATCTCCAATTATTATTGATGGTGTGCCACAAACCGCTACCTTAGCATTAGACGGTGTTAAAGTTGGTGATGCTGCACAGTTTACAACTTCATTAGGAGCAGATGTAAATATTTTCGATAATTTAAGTGTAGATGCAAACTATAGATTCCACGATAATTTATATGCAGACTTCGATGCTACATCTGTAGGGCCAGAAGGAGCTCTTAAATTACCATCTTACGGTTTATTAGACGCTGGGATGTCTTTTGATTTTCCTTTCTTAAATGACGAAAGAGTTGAGTTTAGATTAAACATCAACAATGTTCTTGACGAAACATATATTTCAGAATCTGATACGAATGACTTTGCAGAAGCAGGAGACGATACCTACGATGGTATTGCAACTTCTAACCGAGTATATTTCGGTTTTGGAAGAACTTGGAACGCTAGTTTACGTTTCAACTTCTAAGAACTAATAAGTATGTATTTTAAAAACCGCTTCAAAATTTGAAGCGGTTTTTTTATGGAATAATCGCTACCTTTGAAAATCTAAAATAAAACTATGTATACCACGATTCAATTTGTCCATTCTTACTGGGCGTACCTTGTTTTAGTTGTTGTTGTATTAGCAACCCTAAACGCATTAATAGGCTATTTCTCCAATAAAGAATATTCTCCCAAAGATTTTAGGATTTCGTTATTTGCATTAATAGTGACACATATTCAGCTGTTGATTGGGTTAATACTTTACTTCGTTTCCCCGTTAGGCTTACAATCCCTTACAAACAATGGAATGGGTACTGTTATGAAAGATTCTATGTTACGTTTATATGCAGTAGAACATCCACTTGTAATGATTTTAACAGTCGTGTTTGTTACAATTGGTTACTCAAAACACAAAAAGAAATTAGTCTCTAAGCCAAAATTTAAGATGTTGGCCATATTTTACACCATCGGTCTTATTCTATTACTAAGTAGGATTCCTTGGAGTCAATGGTTTTAAAATTTAAAAAGCGCTGTTAAAGCGCTTTTTTTTATGACATCTTTTTAAATTTTATTCTGAAGCTTCTTTTATCAAATAAATATAAACAGGGAAGTGATCACTGTATCCACCCGTAAAACCATTTGCAAAGCTTCGGTATGGATATCCCTTATACTTACCTCTAGGGTTTGCTAAGTAGCTTTTATTGTAAATACCTGCTTTGTAAAATGTGTAAGAAGAATACTCTTTTTTTAACAACTCTTTTGAAATGATTATTTGATCAAACAAATTCCAACTATCTCGATAGGCCAAAGTTCCTAAACCTCTGTTATACATTTTCTCCATGGGATTGTACAACTCTTTTAGCTTTACATCCTCTTTGTTTTCTTTAGCTTTTAAAACTTTCTTTACACTTGGGCTAGTGGGATCATCATTTAAATCACCCATTGTGATGATCTTGGCATATGGATCTTCACTAAAAAGGGAATCAATAATGCGTTTGGTCAGTTTTGCAGCTTTTATCCGTTTTGGTCTGCTTCTCGCTTCACCACCACTTCGTGAAGGCCAATGATTAACAATTATATGTATTCTTTCCCCATCTAATACACCACTTACTAATAATTGATCCCGAGTAAATACGCGCTTGGTTTTATCATTATTGTCATAAATTAAAAGGGTATGCGCTTTAAAATGAGTAGGTATAAACAATTTTTTTTGATATAGTAAGGCTACATCAATTCCACGTCTATCAGGAGAATCAAATTGAATAATACCATAATCTTCTTGTAAAAGCGGTTTTTGATTAACAAGGTCTTCCAAAACCTTTCTGTTTTCAACTTCAGCAATACCTATAAGTGTAGGAGTAGTTCCGGTATCAGTTTTTCCTATTTCTGAAAGAACCCGTGCCATATTAGAGAGCTTTTGTTTATAAACTGCTTCACGTAGATCTTCTGCCATTTCCATAATTGGGCTCGCTTCATCATAAATTGTAGTGTCATCTTCTGGATCATACAGGTTTTCCAGATTATAAAAAGCGATGGTATTTATCTTGTATTTCTTTTCACTTTGTGCGGAAACATGTACAACTGAAAAAGAGAATAACAGCAAAAACCAATGGGTAACATGCATACTCATAGTGTGTTATATTTATCGTGATTTCTTAGGAGGGAGCTTTTAAAAATAGGAATTTAATATAAAATATGTAACTTTACCTAAGCATACTTCCCAGAAAATTAATGTTTTATCAAAAACTAAGTACAAAATGAAACAGGTCATTTTTACTTTGGGAGTCGCTTTAGTGGCCCATTTTTCTCTATGTGCCCAAGATGCAACCGTAAAGGGAAGGATTGTAGATAGCAATTCTAGTGAAGCAATACCGGATGTCAATTTACATATCCAAAACAGTGATTTTATTACTGAAACCTCTTCTAAAGGAACCTTCAGTATAGTAGGAAGTGACATACCTCAAGGAGAACAGGTGCTTCTGGTTGCTAAACCTGGCTATAGAAGTCAGCGTATTCCAATAATCATTCAGAAGGGAAAAACAATTGATTTAGATCCTATTTTATTGGAGATAGATCTTACCGAAATTGAAGCTCAAATAGGGGTTATTAGTCTTTCAGATAATGAATTGGACCAAGATGACGGAACTTCTTTTACTGTTTCGGGACTTTTGCAAGCATCCAGAGACGTTTTTTTGAATGCCGCCGCTTTCGATTTTAGTGCTACGTTTTTCCGTCCAAGAGGACTGGACAGCGAAAACGGAAAGGTACTTATCAATGGTATTGAAATGAACAAACAATACAACGGTCGTCCACAATGGAGTAATTGGGGTGGGTTGAACGATGCGCAACGAAACCGGGAATTTTCAATGGGGTTGAGCCCTAACGATTATTCCTTTGGGGGAATTGCTGGGACAACCAATATTGTGATGCGGGCTTCAAAATACAGAGAAGGAGGTCGTATATCGTACGCTATGGCAAACCGGAGTTATAGTGGCCGCGTAATGGGATCATACAATAGCGGTCTGTTAAAAGATGGTTGGGCATATTCCGTATTACTTTCAAGACGCTTTGGAGATGAAGGGTATATAGACGGTACTTTATACGATGCTAATTCCATATTTGTTTCTGTGGAAAAACAACTAAGTGAAAATCATAGCGTAAACTTTTCAGCTTTTTACACCCCAAATAGGAAAGGGAAATCTACAGCGATTACCCAAGAAATGAAAGATTTAAAGGGTAGAACGTACAATCCAAATTGGGGCTATCAAGAAGGAGATAAAAGGAACAGTCGTGTTCGGGAAATTGAAGAACCTGTTATCATGCTGAACCATTACTGGGATATTTCAGAAAAAACAACACTAAATACGAACCTTGGCTATCAATTTGGAAAAATTGGAAACACCCGTATTGACAATGGCGGGACTAGGTTGATAACCATACATGGCGAAGAAGCTTATATTGGTGGTGCTCGTAACCCATTGGGTAATTACTATCAGCGTTTACCTAGTTATTTTTTGCAAGATGAAAATCCTACAGCCGGAGATTATCAAAAAGCGTATCAAGCCGAGCAGGAATTCATTAATCATGGGCAGTTAGATTGGGAATCGTTATACAGAGCCAATGCCATTGTAAGAGCAAACGGTGGTAATTCAATTTATGCCATTCAAGAAGACCGCATGGACGATACTCAGCTTACCGCAAACTCTATTGTAAATACCAGTTTTTCAGAGAATATTCTTTTTACTGGCAGTATTAACTATCGGAATTTAAAAAGCGAAAACTTTGCTGAGTTAAAAGATCTTTTAGGTGGTACGGGTTACTTGGATGTTGATTTCTTTGCTGGGGAAGATGCTCAAAACCAACAAATAAGTTTGGGAGATATTGCACAAAGTGATTTGCAAAATCGGAATCGCATTGTAAAAGAGGGTGATCGATACAAGTATAATTATGATATTAATGCCGATGTGCTTTCAGGATTTACGCAAGCGCAATTTAAATACAGCAAAGTAGACTTTTACACCGGAGCTGAAGTTTCATCAACAAACTATCAGCGAAATGGCCTGTATGAAAACGGAAATTTCCCCGGAAACAGATCATTAGGCAAAAGTGAAAAAGTAAGTTTTACTACTTTCAAAGTAAAGGGAGGAGCAACGTATAAAGTGACAGGTAGGCATTTAGTCGATTTCAATGCCGGATACTTGACCAAAGCACCGAGCATTCGCAATACGTTTAGCAATTCTCGTCAAAACAACGATGTAGTTACTGTCTCTTATACACATCTCCGAGCCCACGAGACCTCTCTACATCTCGT
>CAJXPE010000182.1 GCA_913057965.1 uncultured Marixanthomonas sp.
GAGATGTAGAGAGGTCTCGTGGGCTCGGAGATGTGTATAAGAGACAGGTTATAGACGAAATTGCAGCTATATTGAACATGAGCTACGATGCTGCTTACCGCCGCTCCACCAATAAAGCAACCCTATCGTTGGCAGAAGCTGTAAAACTTGCAAAACACTTTAAAATTTCCCTTAACAAACTATATGAAGTGGGCGAACAAAATACATTACTTGCTGAAAAATCACCTACAATAATAGACACAGCTAGCCTAGAAAACTATTTTAAGGCTTCCCTAAAGAATATGGCACCGTTAACCAAGCTCAAAGATGTCTCTATTATATATTCAGCAAAGGATATCCCTATTTTTTACACCCTTCAGGATTCCCTAATCACAAAATATAAGTGTTACGTATGGCTAAAATTTTTAAATGAAGACGGCAGCATGTCAAAAGTTTCATTTGAAGAGTTCTTAGAAACCATACCCGAGTCACTTTTAGAACATGCACGTAAGCTTTCAGTAGCCTATAAAAACATCAACATTACAGAGTTTTGGAACGACAATACTATTAATGGCACACTGCAACAAATATTTTATTATTTTGAAAGTGGCCTGGTTTCAAAAAAAATAGCCCTGCTTATTTGCGATGATATTGCGGCTATTATTGACCACGTAGAACAACAAACAATACAACAGACAATAATAAAATCGAACAACAATGCGACTTACCATTTATACAAAAGTGATTTACTTACTATGAGCAATACTATGATGATAAAAACCCAACATCAAAAAGTTTTTTTCACACCTTTTACAGTTTTATCATATTTGAAAATCGAACACTCTCCAACCTGTGAAGATTTGAGCCGTTTTTTCGAAAAGCAGAAAAAAAATTCTAAACTACTTGTGAATGCCGGGGAAAAAGACCGGGCTTTATTTTTTAATATGCTTCAACAAAAAGTAAAGACCGTTAAAAAGCGTATTACTTTAAACCAAGACCTTATGTTTTTTTAAACAACACTCTTAATCATTTTATTCATAAACATCTTTTTTTATCTGCCAATATAGCAGAACACCTATAATGTCAGACAAATACTGCCATATCTGCACTAAACACAATTTGGTTAAAAAATTAACAATTTTTTAAATAAATCGGCTTAACCACCGTATATATTCGGTTTAATTGAATAATATTTCAAATAATCACGAATACTTTAAATGTTGGAGATTCTCGTATGGTCCTTGCACTCTATAGCCCAAACAATTAAATAAAATTATGAAAGTACTAGTAATAGGCGCAGGAAATATGGGATTAACCTATGCTGAGGGCATGGCAAAATCACCTTATTTAAATCGCAGAAACTTAATGATATTTGATGTTTCTATAGAAAAAACAGAAGCATTGAGTGCTATCCCGCATTTTGATGCATATGATAGCCTCGAAGACTGTCTGCCAAAAGCAGATGTTGTTTTCATTGCTGTAAAGCCGTATCATAGTGAAGATCTTTTTTCTAATATGAAAAGTCAGGTTAATAAAGATCAAGTCTTTGTTTCTTTAATGGCCGGAATCACTATAGAAAGTATACAAGAAGGATTAGGGGTTAAAAAAGTAATCCGTACCATGCCAAATTTACCAGCCAAAGTTGGAAAAGGGATGACTTCATTTACAGAATCTAAAGAAGTAAGTCGCATAGAACTTATTATGGTTCGCAATTTATTAGACACAACAGGCGAAGCTATTCATGTAGAAAATGAAAACTTTATAAATGCTTCTACTGGTATTTCAGGTAGTGGTCCCGCTTACGTTTTCTATTTTATGCAATCGATGCTAGAAGCAGCCTTAAAAATGGGCTTTTCAGAAAACGATTCAAAAGTATTGGTTTCACAAACGTTTGAAGGTGCTGTCGCGCTTTTCAACGATTCGGACCTCTCTCCTACTAGTTGGATGGATAAAGTCGCTTCAAAAGGAGGTACAACGCGTGCCGCTTTAGATTCTATGGACGACAATAATATTAAAGAATTAATTAAAGAAGCTGCTTACGCAGCATTTAACCGAGCTACAGAACTTGGACAATAACATAAAAACTAAAACAAACAATATGAGTAAGAAACGAGTGGTTATAAAAGTAGGAACCAACGTTATGACAAATAAGGACAACCGAATTGTTGGTCCCATACTAAGTGAATTGGTTCGCCAAATAGCTGAGTTGTATGAGAATGATATTGAGCCTGTTTTGGTCTCTTCTGGGTCTGCGATTGCAGGTAAGGAAGTGTTGGGCGATTGTTCTTTTGAAGATCCTTCAACAAGAAGGCAAATATTTTCAGCAGTGGGACAACCGCGTATGATGCGTCATTACTATAGTCTTTTTCATGACTACGGAATGCGTTGTGCACAAGTTTTGGCAACAAAACGCGATTTTGCACCTGGTAAACACCGTGAAAACATGATAAATTGTTATGAAGGTTTAATGAAAGAAGGTGTAATCCCTATTGCAAACGAAGATGATGCTGTTTCACTAAAGATGTCTATGTTTAGTGATAATGATGAATTGGCAAGCCTGGTAGCCGAATTAATACAAGCAGATGCTTTAATTCTATTAACCGATACAGATGGACTATATACGGGGCATCCAGATGATGATGATTCTGAAAAACTAGATCAAGTACGTCACAACGAAAATGTGGAAAAGTACGTTCAGAAAAATGAAAAAGCTGAAGGCGAAGGTCGAGGCGGAATGAAATCAAAGCTAAAAATAGCCAAAGAAACAGCTCGTAAAGACATCCCAACTTTTATTGCTAATGGAAAACGAAAAAATGTGATCGTTGATCTTTTAGAAGGAAAAGATGTAGGAACCCGTTTTTACGCGTAACTAAAACTAATTATAAACTTAGAAAGAAAGAAATATGCAATTGATAGATTCAAAAATAAAAAACAACGTATTAGACAGTATGATGTCTATTCTTGAAAAAAGAAGAACAGATATTATAGAGGCTAACAAAAAGGACTTAGAAGCTTTTTCAAGAGATGACCAAGCTTTATATGACCGTCTTGTAGTAAACGATGCTAAGGTAGACGGAATGATTAAAGCTATCTCTGAAGTAAAAAACCAAGAAGATCCTGTAAATAAAGAAATTTCAAGTCTTACATTAGACAGTGGCCTTGAAATAAACAACAGAACAGCTCCATTTGGCACGATCATGATTATTTATGAATCTCGCCCAGATGTAACGATTGAAGCCGCTGTATTAGCTTTTAAAGCCAACAATAAAATCCTATTAAAAGGAGGTAAAGAAGCGTACAACAGTAATGTAGTTTTAGTTGAATGCTGGCACCAAGCCTTGCAGGAAAACGGTCTTAAAAAAGATTGGATCAACATGCTTCAAATGAATCGTGAGCAAACCCAAGAGTTTTTAAGAAACCCTGATGAACAATTAGATTTAATTGTACCACGTGGTGGAGAACGCTTAATACAATTTGTAAAGGAGCACGCTAAATGTGCCGTTCTTATCAGTGGTAGAGGAAACAACTTCCTATATGTACATAAAGATGCTGATTGGAAAAAAACGGTTGAAGTTATTATCAATGCGAAAACCGATAAAATTTCAGGATGTAATGCACTAGACAAAGTATTGGTAGACAAAAACATACCAAACTATGAAGAAAAGTTGCAAGAATTAAACAAAGTACTAAGTGCTTCAGATGTTGAAGTAATTGTAGATGATGAGGTGAAAAAAGTACTGGTAGATTCTGAAGTAATTTTAGACAAAAAAGTATGGTTTGAAGAGTTTTTAGCCCTTAAAATAGCCATTGGCGCCGTTGATAATTTAGATGAAGCTATTGAAAAGATTAACCACTACAGTGGAGGTCACTCTAGCGCTATTTTAACAGAAGATAAAGAGGTTGCTAAAAAGTTTATGGAACACATAGACAGTGCAGCAGTGTACCACAATGCTTCTACCCGATTCACTGATGGTGGTCAAATGGGTGTAGGTGCCGAATTAGCGATAAGTACAGATAAATTACACCACCGTGGACCGCTAGGTTTAAAACAACTAGTAACCAATAAATACTATGTATTTGGTGACGGTCACGTAAGAGTATAAACTCGCAATAAATAGAATAGTAAACAGCCTCCTTTTAGGGGGCTGTTTTTTTTATTAAAACTTTTTTAAAATTTCACGCAACTTTTTAATAAAAGTAACACTATTAAGAAATACCCTTAAACAATACATGATGAGAACTACACTTCAACTACTCTTATTTGCTTTAATTTTAGTCACATTATCTTGCGATAGTGATGCTATTGAGAATGTACCCGTTAATACCGATGTTGTGGATGCAGAATTATATGATTTAATAAAACGAGTACCTACTGAAGATGAAGACACCTCTATAAATTGCATAGAATTCAATTATTGGTTCAACCTTTTTATTTTTGATGAAAATATGGAGCTAGTAGACACAACACCCATCATAAGTAATGAGCAGTTTAGTGAAGTACTAGGGAGCATACAAGAGGATTACTCCATAAGTTTGAGCTATCCCATAACAGGAACTTTAAGCACCGGAGAAACGATTGAAATAACCAACAATGAGGAGTTAAAGGAAAGTATTGACTCATGTCAAGAAGAAGAAATATTAACCGATTGTAATAACGCACTATCTAAAGAAAATTGTCTTTGGAATGTTAAAGACCCTAATAATCCAAACGGCACGTATTCTGGCTCCTATTTTAAAATTGAACACGGTGGAAATGCCACTTTTTACATAAATAATGAGGCCTATTTTGGCAGCTGGACAACCTATTTTATTGAAGATCAACTTCACCTAAATATTTTTCTAAATGACAACGGAACAGTCGGTAACGACTGGAACTTTGATTGGGAGTTACAATATACGAGCGACACTGCTATGATTATTACCAATGACGAGAATTCGTATAATATTACTATCGATTGTAGCTTGCCGTGTGAAGAGACCACATATACAACTTGTGAGTTTGAAAACAACCCAGGCTTTGCCGAATTTAATTTATACGATTATTTAGCCTGTTTGGAAATTTCTCCTTTCAGTAATCAAACAGAAACGGTACAATTTTCTTTTTACGAAACAGAGGAAGATGCCGAAAATGATACCAACCAAGTTTTGGCAGAAAGCTATGTAAACACAACAAATCCGCAACAAATATTTGTAAGAGCTGAAGATGACACATCTGGAAATATTGTCAATATATTTCAATTTACGGTCGAAGCGATTTTTTGTGAAGAATAAAATATTAAAACATAAAATCCCTTTCTTTTTGCTACTTTTTAGCCTCAATCGGAAAATAATGAGTGTTTGAATTCAGAAAAAGAACTAATAGAACGGTGTATAAAAAACGATCGAGCAGCTCAAAGCCACCTGTTTGAACAATACAAAAACACCCTTTACTTTTTATCATTGAAATACTGTAGGAATGAAGCAGATGCAGAGGACAACACTCAAGATGCTTTTGTTACCATTTTTGAAGAAATAAAAACTTATAAAGGAAAAGGCTCTTTTGAAGGTTGGATGAAACGCATTACTATCTATAAAGCTATTGCTAAATACAAAGCGAAAAAAGATATCGCTGTGGACTATAAAGACAATCTTTTACAAGACACAACTATAGAAGAAAACAAGATGAAGTTACCGCTTGAAGTGTTGTTAAAAGTCATTCAAAAACTACCAGATCAATATAGATTAGTGTTTAATTTATACCAGCTGGATGGGTTTTCACATAAAGAAGTAGCCAAGCTACTATCTATTTCTGAAAGCACTTCAAAATCTAATTATCATCGAGCAAAACACCTTTTAAAAGATGCTATTTTAAAGCTGAAAAATAACCCCAAAAGCACATATGATGGAGCATAAAAAAGACATAGGAACTTTATTTGAAGAGAAGCTCCAAAATAAAACTGTCACCCCAAAAAATAACCTTTGGAAAGATGTAGACACCGCGTTGACACAAAGAGCAAAAAGACGTAAAAAAATCTATTGGTCATGGGGTATTGTTACAGGAATTTTAATAATTGCCGGGATAGTTTTTAGTAGTATTATTTCAAAAAACAATAACGACCCAATAAAACAATCCAGTCCACTAACCACAACCTGTCTCTTATACACATCTCCGAGCCCACGAG
>CAJXPE010000183.1 GCA_913057965.1 uncultured Marixanthomonas sp.
TCTACACGTAAGGAGTCGTCGGCAGCGTCAGATGTGTATAAGAGACAGGTATTGTTATGTGTTATTTGGTTAAGCACAAAATTGGTTTCCGGGCAGGAGGCGAACGAAAAACCAAATATTTTGTTTATTTATACGGATCAACAAACAGTTGGATTAACTAGCGTAGAAGGAAATAAATTAATCCAAACTCCAAATATAGACAGAATAGCTAGAGAAGGTGCAATGTTTCCAAACGCCTTCGTTAATTTGCCTTCTTGCTCCCCATCTCGGGCAAGTTTAGTAACCGGCACCTACAGCTGGAAGCATAAAGTATATGATAATGAACATCCTAATCGAGGTATAATGGGGATTGTCCCAGAATTCAGTCAATTGTCGGACAGAATATTGCATGACGATGGCTATGTGGTCGGGCATCGAGGTAAATGGCATATTGGTAATAAAAAATTGTTTTTTGATAATAATACGACACCACCCGAATTCGACTTTCCCTATGCAGGGAAAAATTATCCATATAAAGCCGAGATGCAGGCGCAATATCCCTGGGATTTTGCAAACCCTGATTATTCTAAAAAGTCCTATTTTGGACGAAGTGAAGGAGGTTGGGTAAAAGGGAAAGCTATTTTGCCAACTCAGTTAACCGCTGATTGGCAAAAATATTTTTTTAATTCTATTAAACCAATTAAATGGGGTGATGTAGGAAAGAATTTAGTACCGTTAGAAAAATGGTATGAATGGAATATTGTAAAAGAAGTGTGTGAATTTATAGATGAAAATAAATCTAATACTTGGGCTATGACAATGAGTATTAGTCCACCTCATGACCCATGGAGTGTTCCGGATCCTTACTATACTAAGATAGCAAAACACCTGTTGGATAATAATCTAATAAAACTGGAGGGAGATGAGCTTAGTCCTAAACAAGATACGGGCCTATCAACAAGGATTGGGCGTAAACTTAAAGAACTGAATGGAGGGTACAGAGGTGTGGAAGAATATGTAGCTAACTATTTAGCATTGGTGGCAATGACAGACGTTCTTGTTGGAAAAGTACTCGATAAATTGGATGACCTTGGACTTGCTAATAACACTATTGTCGTTTTTACTTCCGATCACGGCGATATGAAAGGAATGCATTACAATGTTGGAAAAATTAATGAAAAAATGTACAACCGCCTTTTTAATGTCCCTTTGTTTTTTAGGTATCCAGACAAAATACCTGCTGGTCAAATCTACAAGCAAAGAGTGTCTAATGTTGACATAATGCCTACCATTTTGGATTTCTCAGAGCTTGCTTTCTCAAGATCAAATATTGATGGAAAATCATTTAAAACATTACTTGAAGGGGAACAACAGGAATGGAGAGACCTTAATTTTATTGAAGATTATCACAATGCCAATCTTGATACTGACTTCAATATTTCTACAGACATTCCTGATTCTTCAGATAAGGAAAGTGCGCGTTTTTCTTATACTTTGGGTATTGTAGATGACGATTACAAATATTGCTTTTCAAGGTTTTCAAACGGAAGATACCCTGTAAAATATACCTCTTCAAGGTTTATAGATTATAAAGAAGATCTAACGGAAGTTAATAACCTAATAAATTCTGCTGATAAATATTTAATTTATCAGTATCAGTATCGACTGAAAAAATATTTAGAGGGGAAAAACTTCCCATACATAGATGAAATTGATAGAAGCCCTTTTGCACCTCGCGATCATAAAAGAGACTTTATACAGGATGGCTTAAATGAAATAGTGATAGACCTAGAAGCTAATATTGTGCAGGGAGGTATAAATTTAAAATGGGAATTTTTGCAAGGTGCGCAAATTACCAAAGAACTTAAATTGTACAGAATAAATAAGTCAGGAGCCCCTAATGGTGTTGAACTCGGAATATTTGATGCATCGATTAGTACTTTTACGGATACGACTGCTACACCTGACAGAAATTATGTGTACTTAATTGAAGGGTATGATTCATTAGGTGTCTCAGGGAGTTCGAGATTTGTAGAATAGAATATCTATTATCAGCGTAATTTTAGTATTTATTGTATAATTAAAGCTAAAACTATTATCCTCAGTGTTAATTAGAGATGAGATTAAAAAGGAGAAGAGAAAAATTGACATAAACACACGAATCGATTCCTGAGTGTTTGGGATTTGAATATAGGGGAGTCTATTTTACACGATATATTCCCTATGTTGTAAACATAAAAAAAGGACATAAAATGAAAAAAATAATTATCATAGCTTTTTGTATTACCTTAATTCAAAGCTGTAACAAAGACGACAAGATAACAGATATAGCAGGTACAACAGGTATTTTAAATTTAACAGGTGGAACAAATCAAGTGACGATTAATCAAACAATTGACGGAAATTCTGTTCCAAGATTAGTGTATATAAAAACACCACAAAATTTAAATAGTTCGTTATCTTACCCAATTGTATTCTTTTTTCACGGAGCAGGAGGTTCTGGACAAGAATTCTTGCAAAATAACAACATAACTGAACTAATAAATTCTGAAGAATTTATTGGAATTTTTCCCAATGGACATTCAAATAATGGAAGTAATGGTGGGTTTTGGAATTTAGGCTCTGAACCTACTACTGCTGATGATGTAGAATATGTAGATTTAATTATCAACCAATTAGTAACCTCTACATTAATAGACACATCCAAAGCTTACGCCATAGGCTTTTCAAATGGTTCGGGCATGGTAAACCTGTTAGGGAAATCTACGGGTCATTTCAATGCTATAGCTCCGCTTTTTAGTCAACAAATCTTAAGTACAGGAGATCTAACACCTACTAAAGCAATGTCTGTTTTTCAGGTTAACGGAGAAGTTGATGGGCTAATTCCATTAAATGGAGGGGTAACTTCTGTTGGCACATTTATGTCAGCGCAGAATAGTGCACTTAATTGGGCTACTCATTTCAACTGCAACACAACTGCAACTCAAGAAGATCTCAATTGGGAGAATACAGTTTTAAGTTCATTCACATACTCTAATTGTGATAATAGTCATGAAATAAAATATCTGATAGCATTAAATACAGGTCATGGTTTTTCCGACGAACAAACAGAGCGCGTTGCTTATACTAAAATATGGGAGTTTTTTAAGCAATATTAAGAAGTTAAAATACGTGTTGCAAGAATGTGTAAAAAAAAGAAGGGTTTTATTGTTAGATGTAAAGTTCAGAGCATTGAACAAAGACCGCAAAATTCTAAATTTTGCATAATTATTAAAAATTACGCTAAGTGTTAAACTGAAAAGTTCGTGATTAAAAATCTCTAACTATTCTTGTACGAAACGTTGTCTAATAATAATAATAATAATAAATAAAAATGAATTTATACCCATTAAAATTCACCCCTTTATCTAAGTATAGAATCTGGGGAGGTAACAAACTAAATACACTATTAAATAAAGGGTTTCAAGCTGACAATATTGGAGAGTCTTGGGAGATTTCTGATGTAGAAGGTGGTAAAACTAAAGTTTGTAACGGAGCTTTAACAGGCTATTCCTTGCAAAAACTAGCAGCCGAATATAAAGATGCATTTGTAGGAAAAAATGTTTATGATTCTTTTGGTACTGATTTTCCATTACTCATAAAATTTATTGATGCTAAAACACCACTATCTATTCAGGTACATCCTAATGATGCCGTTGCTAAAGAAAGACATGAGTCTTTTGGGAAAAACGAAATGTGGTATGTGATGCAGGGGGATGAAAATGCGGAACTTATTGTTGGTTTTGACAAAGCATTAAACAAAAAGAGTTATCAAGAATACTTAGACTCGAATAAAATTTTAGATGTTATGCATCATGAAACAGTGCAAAAGGGAGACACTTTTTATATTCCCGCAGGCAGAGTTCATGCTATTGGGGCAGGGGTGTTATTAGCTGAAATCCAACAGACTTCTGATGTTACCTATCGAATCTATGACTATGAACGTGTGGACAAACAAACAGGTAAAACAAGAGAATTACACAACGATTTAGCGCTAGATATAATAGATTTTGAAGTACATGAGAACTACAAAACTGATTATTCAAAAGAAAAGAACTATTCGAACACATTGGTACACACTCCTTACTTTACATCCAATTATCTAAACATTGAAGGAGCTTTAGAAAAAGACTATTCAGGAATCGATTCCTTTATAATTTATATCTGTATTAGTGGCTCTTTGACGCTCATAGAAAACGAAATTAGTTATTCTTTGGTGCAAGGTGAAACTATTCTCATCCCTGCTTCTATAAATAAAATCAAGGTACATGCGGCAAGTAATGCCGAGATTTTAGAAGTGTACTATTAAACGCTTTCCTACCTATCCTAATTCTCATTATAAAATAAAATTAAAAAAGTAGATATATGCCTACTAAAAAACTAGAAGTAATCTCAAGAGAAAACCTAATTCCCTTTATATTAGTTACTTCACTATTCGCTCTTTGGGGCTTTGCAAATGCTGCAACAGACCCTATGGTACAGGCCTTTAAAAAAGTGATGGAACTTTCTAACTCTGAAGCTGCTTGGGTTCAAATGGCTTTTTATGGTGGTTATTTTTGCATGGCTTTGCCTGCTGCTATATTTATACGGAAATATTCTTATAAAGTGGGAATCTTAATTGGGCTAGCGCTTTATGCTACAGGAGCACTTTTGTTTTATCCTGCAGCACAGTCGGAGAGTTTTGTATTCTTTTGTACAGGTTTGTATATACTTACTTTTGGCTTAGCCTTTTTAGAAACGGCTGCCAATCCGTATATCTTAGCTATGGGTGCAAAGGAAACAGCAACGCAACGTTTGAATTTGGCACAGGCTTTTAATCCAGTTGGACTGATTGCTGGTTTGCTTATTGCTCAACAATTTGTGTTGAAAAATTTACAATCTACCTCAATCGATGATTTTAGTTCTTTGGACGCAGCTTCTAAAGTTGCCATTAAAACAGCAGACTTAATGGTTATTAGAGATCCCTATGTAATTTTGGGCTTGTCATTAATAGCCATATTTATATTATTTTCAGCTAACAAAATGCCACAGGCAAAAGACGAAAAAGACACGATGCCTAGTATCGGGGCTACTTTTAAAGTACTTGCTAAGAGTAAAAACTATGTATTAGGTCTTTTGGCTCAGATATTTCATACAGGTTGTTTGATTATGTCTTGGACTTATATTTATCAGTATGCGGAAGCTATTGGAATTGACGGAGTGACTGCTGGTTATTATCAAATGACAGCCTTTTTATTGTTTACAATTGGCAGAGCTGTGGGTACTTATATGCTACGCTTTATAAGTTCGGGTAAATTATTGATGTTTTTTGCTATTCTTGGTGGTGTTTGTATTCTCGGAACTATTTTTATGGAAGGAATTATTGGCTTATATAGCTTGGTGGCAGTTTCGTTTTTTATGTCTTTGATGTTTCCTACTATTTATGGGATTGCACTAGAAGGCTTAACAGAAGAACAATCTAAAATTGGTTCTGCTGGTTTGATTATGGCAATTGTAGGTGGAGCTTTGATGCCTAAGCTACAAGGAATGCTTATTGATGCAGGTGGCCCAGGAGTAAATGATATTAAAATAATGGGTGTTTCAGAAGTGAATTTTTCTTTTGTATTGCCTTTTTTATGCTTTGTATATATTGCATGGTTTGGGAACTTGGTGTTTAGCCCAAAAGAAAAATTTGAGTCGTTTATCTAAAATAGAAGAGTATTTTAAACAAGGCAGTACCAAAATTTCAAAATTCGTAATCAAATCTAAAAACGTATCCTAATGAAACATTTTTTTTATCAAAAAATAGTAGTGGTAATTCTAATAATCATTGGCCCAACCATTTCTTCAAATGCACAAAAAATAGACTATAAGAATCCTAATGTGGTTTTTATTATTTCAGATCAGCATAAAAAAAAGGCTTCAGGATGTTATGGGAGTGATATGGCCATAACACCCAATATTGATAAGTTGGCAGCGACCGGGATAACCCTTAATAATTGTTATGCGGCTGCTCCGGTATGTGCACCCTCTCGGGCTGCGTTGACGACAGGAATGTACCCTGAAGCATGCGGTGCGCCCTTCCATAAAGCTCCTGTTTTGAATAAAAAGGGGAAAATGAAGGAT
>CAJXPE010000184.1 GCA_913057965.1 uncultured Marixanthomonas sp.
GAGATGTAGAGAGGTCTCGTGGGCTCGGAGATGTGTATAAGAGACAGGTGCAGAAAAAAGTAATTAAAACAGTTAAGAGAAAGAAAAATACCCCATTTTCTGATTTTGTAAGCGCATTTGCCATTATTATCGTACCAATCCAGCCCGCAAGGACACCGAAGTTTACAAAATTCAGTAGAAAGCCTTTTAAAAATAAACTTCCGAGCTTCTTTTTAACCTTGACGCCGTAATGTTCTCGTACAATTTTAAAAAAAGAACGGTTGGTTCGAATATAAGAAATAATGCCGTAGGCTATTAAAACAGCACCTCCAAAGATAAGCAGACCTGGATCATCTTTTACCTTATCTAAGATTTTACTGGTACTAAAGTAAGCAATGACAATAAAGAGAATATCAGCAAAAATGGCTCCTAAATCAAAGAACACACCTGCCTTAAAACCTTTTGTTATACTGGTTTCAATGAGTGTAAAAAAGACTGGGCCTACTGCAAAAGCAAGTAGGAACCCATAAGTAGCTGCGTATCCAATTCCGTCAAACATCGTTTGTAAAAGTACAAATTAGTTTATACTTGAAAACGCTTTAGTTAACTATTAATCCACAATACGGATAGTTCCGCCTGCAAAACTCTTTTTCTTTACGTCTTTTGGGTTTCCATAGACCGTAACATCACCACCTGCAGTTACTTTTATATCAGCTTTTTCACTAGCGTTAATTTCAGCTTCACCAGCTGCAAAAAGTTTTAGCGTCGTATCTTGCGTTTGTAAATCCATTGCTTCTATAATACCGCCAGTTCTAATGGTAATATCTTGTGATTTTGCCAAGCCTGAAGCTTCTATAATACCGCCAGTAACCGCTTTCATTTCAACATAATTTACTTTTAAGCCTACTCTAATCTTCGCTCCTTCTTGCGATCGTAACTCAATTTTGTTTTGACTAATCGCTTCATTCGCTACGATTCTAGCACCTTCATTGGCATCTATTACATCAATTTCGGTATAATGAACTTCCACAAAGGTTTCTTCTCCATCAAAACGTTCGTCTAATTGCATCCGGATTTTTAATTTTCCGTTTTCATTTATAATCTTAACACTTTCGGTGTTTTCACCTTTAATAACAACTTTATTTTCTTCGGAAGGAATTAAATTCACTTCAATTAAATCGAATACTTTTAATTCATCAAAATCACCTATGTTCTTTTCAACCATACGTTGTGAAAAGGCCGAAAAAGTTATCATTGCAATAAGAATTGTGGAAAATGTTTTCATAATTAAGTGGTTTGGTTTTCTTTAATGAATAGGTTACAATTGAAATGTTACACTTACTTTTCAATTTCTTTTTTACTTCCCAACATGGTGAAATCTAAATGCTTTCTAACAAGGTCGGCATTTTTCACTTTTACATATACTTCGTCACCTAAGGTATATTTATTATGAGTACGTTGACCAATTACAGCAAATTCATCTTTATCAAATACATAATGATCGTCGCGTAAATCGTTTAAACGAACCATTCCTTCACATTTATTTGAAACTATTTCTATATAAATTCCCCATTCGGTAACACCTGAAATTACACCTAAGAAATCTTCATCTTCGTGGTCTAACATGTACTTAACCTGCATGTATTTAATACTGTCACGTTCTGCATTTGTGGCAAGATTCTCCATTTCGCTAGAATGACCACATTTATCTTCGTATTCATCTTGGCTAGCCGATTTATTGTTATCTAAATAACGCTGTAATAATCGGTGTACCATCACATCGGGATACCGACGAATGGGCGATGTAAAGTGTGTGTAATAATCGAATGCTAGTCCGTAATGACCAATGTTATTTGTGGTATAAACCGCTTTACTCATCGTTCTAATTGCTAAAACATCTACCAAGTTTTGTTCTTTTTTCCCAACCACATCTTTCAATAATTTATTGATAGAATTAGCCGTTTTTTTCGGGTCTCGGGTATCTAATTTATAACCGAAACGTTGAATAATACGTTCCAGAGCGGCTATTTTTTCGTCATCGGGCTCGGCGTGTACCCTATACACAAATGTTTTTGGCGGATTTTGTTTTCCTATAAATTCGGCTACGCTACGGTTGGCAAGCAGCATAAACTCTTCAATTAGTTTATTGGCATCCTTACTTTCTTTAAAATAAACTCCTTCCGGTTCGTTGTTTTCGTCTAGCTTGAATTTTACTTCCACTTTATCAAACGAAATCGCTCCTTGACGCATTCTGTTAACACGTAAAATTTTAGCCAATCGATCCATTTCTAAAATAGCAGAAGCAATTTTTGGATCGACTGTATATTTTTTATCGGTAATAGAAATATTGGATGGTATTTCGTGTTTTTTAACCTCTGGATTTTCAATTACATGCTGTGCTTCTTCATACGCAAAACGTGCATCGCTATAAGTTACTGTACGTCCAAACCATTGGTTTTTAACCTTCGCTTGATTATCGATTTCAAAAACTGCTGAAAACGTATATTTTTCTTCATTAGGGCGAAGCGAACACGCGTTGTTTGACAATACTTCTGGAAGCATTGGTACCACACGATCTACTAAATAAACAGATGTTGCACGTTCATATGCTTCATCGTCTAAAATACTTCCTGGTTTTACGTAATGTGAAACATCGGCAATGTGAATTCCTATTTCGTAATTTCCATTTTCCAATTTCTGAAATGACAATGCATCATCAAAATCCTTAGCATCTTTCGGGTCAATCGTGAAGGTCAACACATCGCGCATGTCGCGACGTTTTTTAATTTCATCTTCTTGAATCGAGGTATCTAATTTATTAGCAAAATCTTCCACTTCTTCTGGAAAATCGTACGGCAATCCGTATTGTGCTAAAATGGAATGTATTTCGGTATGGTGTTCCCCAGGCATTCCAAGTACCTTTTTAACTTGACCAAGCGGGGAATCTGCTTTTTCTGGCCAGTCTATAATTTCAACAAGTACTTTTTCACCATTTTTTGCTTCTCCAATATTACTCTTTGGAACAAAAATATCGGTATACATACTCGTATCACTCATTTTTACAAAAGCAAAATTTTCGTGAATATCGATAACACCAACAAATTCGGTTCGCTTACGTTGAATAATATTGGTTATTTCGCCTTCTGCTTTACCGCCTTTTTTTCGTTTAAAAACATAGACTTCTACGACATCGCCGTTTAAAGCTTTGTTTAAATTTTTGTTATTAACGAATATATCATCCTCAAGATCCTCAACAATTATGTATCCTTGACCACGACTGGTAACATCGACCTTTCCGGTATAATAATTTTTAGATGGAGCAATTACATACTTTCCGCGTTCAACTTCGTTGATGGTTCCTTTAGACTGTAACTCTTTTAATTTTTTGGTAATTTGGTTGCGGCTGTTTGGATCATCAACTCCTAATTTTGCAGCAATTTGTTTGTAGTTATAAGGATTGGAATTTGCTTTTCGTAGTATTTTTGTGATGCTTTGTCCAAGCCCTTTTATTTTATTGTTTTTCTTCTTCGTATTTCTTTTTGGCATTGTTTTATTTTAATTAATGTAAATGTACTATTATTAAGACAATAGCATGTTCCCTTTAGGAAAGATTTAGTACCTTAGTAAGGCTTCAAATAAGCACTTTAAGCTATGAAAAATTTCATTACGATTGCTACTTTTACGTATCAAAGTGAATATGCCGTTCTAGCATTATTATTAGAGCAACATGATATTCCGCATGTTTTTTTGAACGAAACTATGGCCAGTGTTTTTCCTTTCTATTCTAACGCTATTGGCGGTATTCGTCTACAAGTCCACAAAGAAGACGCAGAGCGTACGCGAAAAATTATTTCAGAATTCGACAATACTTCAAAAATGAGAATTGTTTAAGGTTTCAACCTTATTAACATTATAATATACATCTCTTTTTTTTTTCTAAATTTTTAAAATAAATAATGATGGTTATTATAGTGTGTTAATATGTAGCATAACTTTTTCAACTTTTATTTTGTTTTTAAGTTATAGGTAATTTTAGACGGGTTGTTAACATACTTTTAAGAGTGTTTTCTTCTGAAAAATAAATGAATAGACATGGTAATTAACAGCTGTCAACAATCCTTGTTAACAACGTATTTTTAATATGTTTTCCTGAAATTTATGTTTGAAACCTATTTTTTAATGCTCATAACTCGATCAAAAAAGATGGAGTTAAAATTTGCTCACTAAAAATTAAAAAGCATATGGATTATCTAATTGAATTCTACAACTTTTTTTCTTGCTAAACTATTAACAAAAGTAAACATAGTTGTTAACTGTAATATGAAGGAATGTTTACTAAAACGTAACCAATTGATTTTTAAAAGTAAGCCATATTTTGTGTAATAATACAGCTATATTTGTCTAAAACCAATACCATGAAAATAGCGATAGGAAACGACCACGCAGGGACCGATTATAAAAATACAATTTCAAAATACTTACAATCAGAAGGATACGAAGTTGTTAACTACGGAACCGATACCGAAGAAAGTGTAGATTATCCAGATTTTGTGCATCCAGTTGCCAATGATGTTGAAAACTCAACAGTAGAATTTGGGATCATCATCTGTGGAAGCGGTAACGGTGCAAATATGACTGCTAATAAACATCAAAAAGTCCGTTCGGCTTTATGTTGGACTAAAGAAATTACAGCGTTGGCTAGGGAACATAATGATGCAAATGTATTAAGTATTCCTGCTCGTTTTACAAGCGAACCACAAGCACTGGAAATGGTAAAAACGTTTCTCTCAACAAAATTTGAAGGAGGTCGTCATCAACGTCGCGTTGAAAAAATAGCGTGTTCATAAGTACCTTGTTTTTTTATGGCTAATTCTCCCATACATACACACGATCATAAGGATCTAAAGGGAAGAAACCTGTTATTAACAATTGTTTTAAATGTTGTGATAACCGTTTCGCAAGTAATCGGTGGGTTAATTTCTGGGAGTCTTTCTCTGTTAAGTGATGCGTTACATAATTTTAGCGATGTAATATCTTTAATTATAAGTTATGTGGCCGATAAGTACTCTAAAAAAGATGCATCTTTCGATAAAACCTTTGGATATAAGCGCGCCGAGATCATTGCCGCTTTTGTAAATGCAGCTACACTTTTAATTGTGGCTATTTATCTTATTTATGAAGCTGTAAAACGATTTGTTAATCCCCAAGAAATTGAAAGTGGGTTGGTCATCTGGTTAGCAGTTTTAGGAATAGTAGCGAATGGTTTTAGTGTGTTATTAATTAGAAAAGACGCCAAAGAAAATATGAATATGCGCTCGGCATATATTCATTTATTTACCGATATGTCTGCTTCGGTAGCCGTTTTAATTGGTGGATTATTAATGAAATATCTAGGGTGGTTTTGGGTCGATAGCGTGCTTACTGTGTTAATTGCTATTTATTTACTGGTTGTTGGATATGATTTGCTTAAAAACTCCTTCAATGTATTGATGTTGTTTACGCCAAAGGATATTAAACTAGAACGCATCAGTAATAAAATAACCACTATTTCTGAAGTAAAGAGTATTCATCATATTCACGTTTGGCAACTCAATGAACAGGAAACCCATTTAGAAGCGCACATGGAATTTTCAAAAGATTTAACGCTTTCAGAATTTGATGCCATTTTAGAAACTGTAGAAAAAATACTCTATGATGACTTCGGAATTAACCACGTAAACATACAACCGGAATATCAAAAAGACGATCCAAAAGAACTCATTGTTCAAGATTAATACTTTAAAAATATAATTACTTTTAAGAACGTTAAAGCTTGATAATAAATATTTTAAATAAATTACATTATTGTCTTTATATATTTGAATCTAAAGCACATCTTCTATTCAATAGAATAAACCCAGCTTTGTTACTATTTAAATTTCCTTTTATTAAAAATAAATTTAAAGAAAAAGAAGGTATTGATAATCCAGTTGAGTGGTACAATGATTTTTGGTTAAACAAAGAAAAAGGATATAGTTTAATATCTGTCTCTTATACACATCTGACGCTGCCGACGACTCCTTACGTGTAGA
>CAJXPE010000185.1 GCA_913057965.1 uncultured Marixanthomonas sp.
AGATATTGAATGGTCTCATGTTCAAAAAAGACTGGAAGAACATCCTGAAAAACTACGGTCTTTACACGAAATGGAAAAAACGGGCGGCGAACCTGATGTTGTAGGAGTTGAAAATGAACAATACGTTTTTTATGATTGTTCCGCAGAAAGTCCGAACGGTCGCAGGAGTGTTTGTTATGATCGCGAAGGTCTAGAATCTAGAAAGAAATTTAAGCCAAAAAACACCGCAATTGACATGGCAACCACTATGGGTATTGAACTATTAACTGAAGAGCAATACAAAGCATTACAAAAATTAGGACATTTTGATGCTAAAACGTCAAGTTGGATTAAAACTCCATCTCAAATAAGAGAGCTTGGGGGGGCTTTATTTGGTGATTATCGTTTCGGTACTGTGTTTGTATATCACAACGGGGCACAATCATATTATGCAGCAAGGGGCTTTAGAGGTTCTATAAAGATTTAAAAAAAATATTGGCCTCATTCCAAAAACCCTAAATAAAAAAGCATCTCGGTTAAGAGACGCTTTTTCAAAATATTTAAAAAAATGGATAGGTTTTACATAGCCCCCCACTCCTTCAGTGATTTTTCATTTAAAGCAATATAATCAGCATTTCCAGCTTTTTTAGCAAGCTCCATAGACTTTTTAGCTGCTTTTATAGCTCCATCTTTATCACCTGCTTTTGCATAGATTAAAGATTGTTGTCTGTATTGCCAGAAAGCAGGCTTATCTGCCATATCGATTGCTTTATCAATCCATTTCTTAGCCTGATTAATATCTTTATCTGCTTCTAAATAATACACAGCAGATGCATAATAATCATTTGAACCTGGACCATTCATAACTCGGTCTATATTAGCAGAAACCTCTTTATCTGTGGTAACTTTAATAGGCACACTCGCATATGTGTTTTCCCATAACATTCCAAGATTTGCAGAATCGCTAGTTACATCATCAAAGGTCATAGTAAACGATTGAATGTCCATTGGCATCGGATATACTTCCGCTGTAGCTTTTGCAGCTACTTTACTATCATCCCACTTTTGAGGTGCTCCCCAATTATTGGCGTCGCTATAAAAATATACTTCCCAGTTATCTTTGTTAGGCTTAGTATAAATAGCATATGTCCCTGGTTTCAACTCAGTTTCACCAATCATTACTGGTTTATCAAAAGTAATTTTAGTGTTTTCATTCGCTCCGGTGCGCCATACTTTTCCGTAAGGTACAAGACCTCCAAAAATAGTTCTTTCTCGCATCGCTGGACGTGAATATTTAAGAGTAATATCTGTTAACCCAACAGTCTGTTCAATTTTTTGAAAAGGACTGGGCTGAGGAGTTTCAATTTGTGCATACATTCCTGTTGAAAGAAAAGCAGCAAAAATAATAAGTAATACGTTTTTCATGAGTAGTGTTTTAATAGGTTTTTATTTAATCACTAAAAATACAACATACACGTTCCTTTATAGTTAACAAAACCTTAAAAAGAAGGTGTAAAAACGAGCTTATATCTCACATAAAAAGCATCTATTTTTAAAAATCCGGTATGATGAAATTGTTAAGTTTTGTTTAAACTATTTTTTATATTGTAAAACAGTTGTATTTTTAAAAGAAAAAATAAGATGCTGACCAATATTAAAAAATTGTTCAATTTTCGGAAGAACAAAAGAGCTGTAAAAGTAGAGCTGTATAGACTTATGCGCATGAACAGAAAGTTATCTTACAAAGGTAGATAACTACTGTAAATACGTTTTATGAAGCTATATCAACTCCACACGACTCAACAATTACCGATAACTAAAAAAGAAGCCTGGCAATTTCTTTCAGCACCTCAAAACCTGAAAGTGATTACCCCAGACTATATGGGATTTTCTATTATTTCCGCTTCTGAAAAAGCTATGTATCCTGGTCAAATAATCCAATACATAGTAACTCCCATTTTGGGTATAAAAACCAAATGGGTTACCGAAATTACACACGTTCAACAAGGCGAATATTTTGTAGACGAACAACGTTTTGGTCCCTATTCCCTTTGGCATCACAAGCATTTTATTAAAGAAATTGATGGTGGCGTTGAAATGGAAGATCTTATTCATTACAAGTTACCGATGGGTTTTCTGGGTCAGATGGCCCATCCCTTTTTAGTAAAACCGAAATTGAACGAAATTTTTGAATACCGAAGAAAAAAACTCATAGAGCTCTTCGGGGAAATAGAATAATAGCCTACCATAATGCAAGACAAATTGAATATTTTTTGGTTTCGAAGAGATCTTCGCCTTGATGATAATATTGGGTTCTACAAAGCCTTACACGGTAAACACCCCGTTTTACCGATCTTTATTTTTGATACTGAAATTTTAGATGAATTACCTAAAGAGGATGCCCGCGTTACTTTTATATATGAAGAACTTCAAAAAATGCGGAAAGAACTTCAAGAACACGACAGTAGTATTGCCCTTTATCACGGAAAACCAAAAGAAATTTTCAAAAAAATAACTTCAGAATACAACATCCAAAACGTAATTACCAATCATGATTACGAGCCGTATGCAACCAAACGTGATACTGAAATACAAGAATATTTGTCCGAAAAAAATATTGGGTTCTATACATTTAAGGATCAAGTAATTTTTGAAAAAGATGATGTTGTAAAAGACGATGGCGATCCATATGTTGTTTATACACCATTTATGAAGAAATGGAAAGCGAAATTTAAATCAGAAACCGATTTAAAAATATATTATACCAGCGAACATCTAAAAAATTTAGTACAACATACTCGTTTACCAAATTTAGAGTTAAGCGATATGGGGTTTGAGAAATCTTCGGTTAAAATTCCCGATTACGATGTAACGCCAACCACAATTCAGCAATATAAAAAAACAAGAAATTTCCCAGCTAAAGATGCAACATCGCATTTAGGACCGCATCTCCGTTTTGGAACGGTAAGCGTACGTAAAATGACAAAAAAAGCAATTGCTGAAAACGATGAAACTTTTTGGCAGGAATTGATTTGGAGGGAGTTTTTTATGCAAATTCTATGGCATTTTCCTGAAACTGTAGATAATGCTTTCAGAAAGAAATACGACCGTGTTGAATGGCGTAACAATAAAGAAGAGTTTGAATTGTGGAAGCAAGGAAGAACAGGTTATCCGATGGTCGATGCAGGCATGCGTCAACTTAATGAAACCGGATATATGCACAATCGAGTTCGTATGGTGGTCGCCAGTTTTCTATGTAAACACCTATTAATTGATTGGCGTTGGGGCGAAGCTTATTTTGCCGAAAAATTATTAGATTATGAACTAGCTAGCAATGTGGGCAACTGGCAATGGGCTGCTGGCAGTGGTGTGGATGCAGCGCCGTATTTCAGAATTTTCAACCCTACCACCCAAATTGAAAAGTTTGACAAAGATAAAAAATACATTAAAAAATGGGTTGAAGAATTTGATACTGATTCTTATCCTGAAAAAATGGTTGATCATAAAGAAGCCCGGGAACGTGCTTTAACAACGTACAAAAAAGCAGTTTCTTAAATTTTATCGTAAGAATATTCTTCAATAAATACACTTTATCCCTTTTTTATATATATTTATCGAGTATTCTGATAAAAACAGGTTACTTCCCCCAAATTAATACTTATGGAAACATTAACTAATGAGTTCACCAATGGTGAAATTACAGTAACATTTAAACCAAAAAAATGTATTCACGCTGAAAAATGTGCTCAAGAACTTTCTGAAGTGTTTAGAACTACTGTAATCCCTTGGATAAATTTGGATGATGCTGATACAGAAAAGGTTATCAACCAAGTGCAAAAATGCCCGTCGGGTGCTTTAAATTTTTGTTATAACGAAAAGAAGCAGGTTGTTAAATAAATTTTAATTAAACTGAAAATTTGGGTTATTCAAAACAATTTTTCTACTCTTGCGGTGTTAAATAACAAACAAACCGAACAAAATTACCATGAAGAAAAAATTAATAACCCTACTCCCCCTACTTTTATTTACAGTCATCCTTTTTGGCCAAGAAGATCCCCAAACACAACCAGAAGATAATAGTATTGAAGGACAGTTTAAGGATGTAGTTGATGGATCTAATAATTACCAAGAATACAAGGTGATTAAAAAGTATGAAATTAATCAATTGCGTAAAAATATTTTAGATACTATTTCGTCTTTAGAGGCTAAAATAGGAACTTCTAAAACTGAAATTAACCAGAAAGCAACTAAGATTGATTCCCTAACAAGTCAATTAAAAACTACAAAAGAAGATCTTTCCGTAGCAAAAGAGAAAGAAGATGGTATCGAAATTTTAGGGATACTAACACAAAAAGCTACTTATAATACAATAATGTGGTCCATAATTGTATTGTTGGTCGTTGGACTGGCATTTATATTCTATAAATTTAAAAACAGCCATAAAGTCACTAAAGACTCCCAACTTAAATTGGCAGAAGCCGAAATGGAACTCGAAACCAATCGTCAAAAATCCCTAGAGCGAGAGCAGAAATTAAGAAGGAAGCTACAAGACGAGGTTAATAAAAACCGAAATAAATAAAACTAAAAAGCCGCGAGTTAAATCGCGGCTTTTTTATTTGATAAAATCTATATTATTATTCTATTCGTGTAATCTTCGCTCCTATTCTTCGTAGGCGTTCATCAATATTTTCGTACCCACGGTCTATTTGTTCAATATTATGGATTGTTGAAGTTCCTTTAGCAGAAAGCGCTGCAATTAACAATGAGATTCCCGCACGGATATCTGGCGATACCATTGTGGTTGCCTTAAGTGTCGAAGTAAAATTATGACCAATAACCGTAGCACGGTGTGGATCACAAAGGATTATTTTTGCACCCATATCAATCAACTTATCTACAAAAAACAATCGGCTTTCAAACATTTTTTGGTGTATTAATACACTTCCTTTTGCCTGTGTACATACTACTAGGACAATACTCAGTAAGTCGGGTGTAAAACCTGGCCAAGGTGCATCTGCAACTGTTAAAATAGATCCATCTATATATCCTTGAATTTCATATTCATCTTGAGCAGGAATGTAAATGTCATCCCCTTTCTTTTCAAGTGTAATCCCTAATTTTCTGAAAGTATCCGGAATTAACCCTAAATTCTCCCAGCTTACATCTTTAATGGTAATTTCACTTTGTGTCATAGCAGCAAGACCAATCCAACTGCCTATTTCAATCATATCGGGTAAAATGCGGTGTGTACAACCTCCTAAACTTTCAACTCCCTCAATGGTTAATAAGTTTGAACCTACCCCTTTTATTTTAGCTCCCATACTATTCAACATCTTACAAAGTTGTTGTAAGTAGGGTTCGCAAGCGGCATTGTAGATTGTTGTGGTTCCTTTTGCTAACACTGCTGCCATAACAATATTGGCAGTTCCTGTTACCGAAGCTTGATCTAGCAACATGTAGGTACCGGTTAAACCGTCTGGAGCATCTACGCCATAAAAACGTTCTTCTTTATTATACCGAAATTTAGCACCTAATTTTATAAATCCTTCAAAATGGGTATCCAAACGTCTACGACCAATTTTATCACCACCAGGACGTGGAATATAGCCTTTCCCGAATCGTGCTAGCAACGGTCCTACAATCATAATAGAACCTCGAAGCGAACTTCCTTCTTCTTTAAAAAGTTCCGATTCTAAATACTCTAGCTTAAGGTCATCTGCTTTAAAAGCAAATTTTCCTTTACTATGTTTTTGAATTTTTACGCCAAGATTACCAAGGATACCGATTAATTTATTGACATCCCGAATGTCTGGAATGTTGTCTATTATTACTTCTTCTGGAGTTAATAATACGGCACAAAGTATTTGTAAGGCTTCATTTTTGGCACCTTGCGGACGAATATCACCTTTCAGTTTATGTCCGCCTTCAATTTGAAAAGTTCCCATTAATGTAGGTTAATAGAGGTTAGTACCGCTTTCGACCACGGTTATTTTTATGCTGTCTCTTATACACATCTGACGCTGCCGACGACTCCTTACGTGTAGA
>CAJXPE010000186.1 GCA_913057965.1 uncultured Marixanthomonas sp.
GAAGAGATGTCAAGCAATCTGCAACTAAAATAGTTTGATCGTTTTGAAATTCGCTTTCATCTATAACTACTTTATATGCTCCTTTTTTTATAGCTTCCTTTGCAAAAGTATTTCCGTTGAAGTTGTCACCTTTAAGCGCTACAAAGAGACAGTTTTTTGTAATGTTTCGGGTATCCGTGCAAATTCCGCTACTGGATAAAAATTCTTGGTGAAGCTTTTCAATAGTCATAAAATTAAAAGAATTAAAAGCGTTTGTGAAAGCTAAAAAAACGGTTGTCTTTATATATAAATATTAATGGGTTGGCCGTTTATTTTTCTCTTTAAACTTAGAACCTACCCGTGACATTGCACACCGAAAACCAATATAATTTGTGGCCACATATTGTGGTAAGTATCTACGCTGAGCAGGATCTAACCAATAATTCCGGTCTTTCCAAGACCCTCCTTTATAAACTCTAACTTCATCGTTGATTAACGTTTTTCTTTGCGAAGAGTGATCATATTCTGATTTTACGGCCCCATTATCAGCCACAGTGATTTTATATATAGGTGAGTTGTACATGCGTCTTTCATTTCCTTGTGAATCTACATCTGAAAATGAAGGATTGTAGCGTAACGAGCTTTTATCGCCGTCTCTGTAATTCCTGTTGTCACTTTTTGAAAAGTTAATGCGTAAGTAAGTTTCTTTTTCATCAACAGGTACTTGTGCCAATTCTCCTGGGTATTTTCTGGCCACTATTTTTCCATTTGGTAAAGTGTCATACTCCATGGTTTCAGGTGTGATAACTTGAACGTTCCCGTTTTCATCTAAAGCATTTTTAGTGTAGACATTTCCGCGGAAATAATTAAAGTCATTATAATCGTCATCCACAATAGGACGATACACATCGGCTACCCATTCGGCTACATTGCCTGCCATATCATACAATCCAAAATCATTCGCTTTGTATGATTTTACTTGAGCCGTAACATCGGCGCCATCATCACTCCATCCTGCAATACCCCCATAATCACCATCACCTTGTTTAAAGTTTGCTAATTGATCTCCTCTGTTTTTACGGCTTTTAGAGCGTGTATATTGACCATTCCAGGGGTATTTTTTTCTACCTCTATAGGTGTTTTTGTTTCGAATGCCTACCAAACCAAGTGCGGCATATTCCCATTCTGCTTCCGTAGGAAGACGATAATCGGGAAGTAAAATACCATCTTTTCTTCGTACAAATATTTGGGTGCTATCTCCTCTTTTTGCTAACTCCTGAGAACTTTTACTATTGCCGGTAATGCTATCATTACCACCATAGGTTAGGGTAGGTGCTTTCAAGTACGTTTCTGTAGTAAATGTTGAGCCTGGCGACGAATTGTACTGTGCATTTTCAGTAATAAAGCCTTCTTCTGCCAAAATCAATTCGTTAACCCGATCGGTTCGCCATTTAGAAAATTCAACCGCTTGAATCCAACTAACGCCTACGACTGGATATTCTGAAAAAGCTGGATGACGCAGATATTGGTTGGTCATTACTTCGTTGTAGCCTAACTTATTTCTCCATACCAATGTATCGGGTACAGCTCCTTCATAAATTTTTCTGAAATTATCTTCTTCCGGTGGAAACACCTGTTTTAACCAATCTAGATATTCTAAATACATCAAGTTAGTTACTTCAGTTTCGTCCATATAAAATGACTGAACGTGTTGTTGGTTTGGCGTATTATTCCAATCCCGCATAGGATCATCTTGAACACGTCCCATGGTATAAGTGCCACCTTCAATGAATACCAGCCCGGGGCCGGTTTCTTGTTCCTTAGCTGTTAATACCTTTGAGCCACCTTCTCTCCCAAAAGCACTCCACCCAGTAGCACGAGAACTTTTTTCGTAATTTCTAGAGTTATTACAGCTTGTAAATAATAAAGCTGAAAAAATAAATAGCAAGTAGAATTGGTAGCTTTTTAAAATTTTAATCATAAGTTTTTTGAATACGTAATGGAGTGGCAAGTTAAAAAATTTGAATATTAAAAATGAAAATAAAATAAAAAAGCTCTTAATTTTTAAATTAAGAGCTTTTTTTAATGTGTTGTATAACTTACTTAGTTTCTTGGTCTCTTTCCTTTTTTAGATTTTGAGCCAACTCGCGACATGGCACATCTAAAGCCAATGTAATCTGTAGCCATATCTTGTGGGAAATAACGTCTTTGTGCAGGATCTAACCAATAATCACGATCTTTCCAAGAACCTCCTTTGTAAACTCTAACTTCATTGTCTATTAAAGTGGTACGCTTACTAGATTCATCATATTGTAATTCTACATTTCCAGTGCTATCTCTAAACACTTTGTTTTGTGGTGAATTATACATACGGTCTTCATCGTTTTCGTCATCGCTGTTAAATTCATCTGCAAATGATTGATAACGTCGGGAAGATCGTTTGTCTCCATCCCTGAAATCACGGTTATCACTTTTTGAGAATTGAGTTCTTTGATACGTCTCTTCTTCTCCTACGGGTACTTGTAAAATTTCGCCAGGTAAATTTCTTGCTACTATTTTACCATTGCTTAACGTGTCATATACAATTGAGTCTGATGTTACAATTTTTACTTTTCCATCTTCTCCAATGGCATTTTTAGTATAAACATTTCCTCGATAATAGTTAAAGTCGTTAAACTCATCATCAACGATTGGTCGATATACATCGGCCACCCATTCGGCTACATTTCCAGCCATATCATAGAGTCCAAAGTCATTGGATTCATACGATTTTACTTCTGCAGTTATATCGGCACCATCATCGCTCCATCCAGCAATACCACCGTAGTCACCATCACCTTGTTTAAAGTTGGCCAATTGGTCTCCACGACTTCTTCTTTTGTCTGATCTAGTATATTGACCATCCCAAGGATATTTTTTTCGTCCTCTATAAACGTTATAGTTTCGTAATCCTACTAAACCAAGAGCAGCATATTCCCACTCAGCTTCTGTAGGTAGGCGATATCCAGGGAGTAATAGTCCGTCTTTTCGTTGTACATATAGGTCGGTACTGTCTTCGTTTCTTTGTAATAAACGTTCTGATTGGTTTCCGCCCCTCGTAATAGAATCGTTTCCACCATAGGTTCTTGTTGGCGCATTGAGATAGGTTTGTGTGCTAAAAGTTTCACCGGGTTCAACATCATAGCGGGCACCTCTTGCGGTATATCCTTCTTCTTCTAGAATTAATTCATTGACACGGTCTGTCCTCCATTTGCTAAATTCAACTGCTTGAATCCAACTTACACCTACCACCGGGTAATTTGCATATGCTGGGTGACGCAAGTAGTTGTTGGTCATAACTTCATTATAACCCAAACGGTTTCTCCAAACCAAAGTGTCTGGCAAGGCACCTTCATATATTTGGCGGTAATTTTCTTGAGATGGAGGAAAAACACTTTTTAACCAATCTAAATACTCAAGGTACATTAGGTTGGTAACTTCGGTTTCATCCATGTAGAAAGATTGCACATGTTGTTGGGTTGGGGTGTTGTTCCAGTCATGCATAGGGTCGTCTTGCACCCTACCCATGGTAAAAGTACCACCTTCAATAAAAACGAGACCAGGTCCAGTTTCTTGTTCTTTAGCTTTAGGGTTGTACTTAAAACCACCTTCTTTGGCGTTCATTTTCCAACCAGTTGCACGAGAACTGTCTTTGTAATCTCTAGAATTGTTACAACTTACTATTAGGCCAGCTGTAACCAATGCTATAAATAGACGTAATGCTAAGGTTTTGTTTAAGTTCATAGTTAGATTTATGAATAAGATTGGGTTTGCAATATAATAATTAACGGTAAAATACCAATAATATTTTATTATTATTGATTCGTTAGTTTTTTGGGATTCTTCCCACTAACTCGAATATTAACGTAGTTTTCATATTATTATTACGTAAAATGTAAAATCGTAAAAACTTTAAAATAAAAACCATACTAAGTGTATATTTGATGCGTTATTGATTATGATGAAAAAAACAATACTTTTTATTACTCTTTTTTTATTACCGTTTTTGCTACTTGCTCAAACTAAAAATATTACCATACAGTGGAGTGATGCCTCTGCTAAAGCATCGTCTGTGTCAAACATTATAAAGAAAGCTAATACTAATAATACTAAGCGGAATACTTACGATCATCTTCGACTTCAAATTAGTGATGAAGAGCTACTTTTTAAAGATCAATGGAGAGATACTGGTTTTGCTGATGAAAATTCTATTGAAATATCGAATGTTTCTTATGGTGCTTTAACTTCTAAAGAACGTCAAAAAATAAATGAGGCTCTTGTTCCCGACCAACTTACATATAGTATTCATAGTAGTAAAGCACGGGATGTTATTTATACCATGGTTTCTATTTCTCCTGTGGTAAAGAACAATGGACAGTACCGTAAAGTACAATCGTTTTCTGTTTCCTATAAAAAAGGGGGACAACAAAATCAAAATAACGGTAATCGAATGCCAATTTCTAATTCAGTATTGGCCAGTGGCGATTGGTTTAAATTTAAAGTTGAAGAAACAGGGGTTTACCGAATCGATAAATCTTTTTTAGATGATTTAGGGCTCAATACGAGCGATATTAATCCTCGAAATCTAAAAATATATGGTCACGGGGGCAAACCATTACCGTTATATAATGCATTAAATACCGAGTTTGATCTTCCAGAAACTTCTATAAAAGTGGTGGGTGAAGAAGATGGTTCTTTTGATAATGGTGATTATATCCTTTTTTATGGAACCAGTACCAAAGGGTACGATCCTGAAAACCAAACCAATTTAAATCCGTACAGCGACGAATCGTTTTATTACATTACTGCAGATGGCGGTTCGGGGAAACGGGTGCAGGACATGATAGAGCCTTCTGGTGCACCATCAACAACGATTACCACTTTTCAGGACTATCAATTTCACGAATTAGATGAATATTCTCCTGGAAAAGTAGGGCGACGCTGGTTTGGTGACCGTTTTGATATTGAAAGTGAACAATCCTACGAGTTTGAATTTCCTAATATTGTTTCGTCCATACCTATGCAAGTGATTGTTAGAGCGGCTGCCGTTTCAGAAACAGGAACGTCTTTGGCGGTTTCAGTGAATGGTACCAGTTTAAATCCGTTGACATTTAATGCGCTTACTGGGGAAAGTATAGTCTTGTCTGTCAGAGATATAATTGGAGCTCAAGGAGAAGTCCCTGCTGCTGGGGAAACAGTTACTGTTGATTTCACATACAACAATTCTGGAAATCCATCGAGTGTGGGGTATTTAGATTATGTAAGTGTAGAAGCAACTCGACAGCTATCGGTTACCGATACCCAACTTGCTTTCCAGTACAAAAAGGCTTCTAACTTAAGTGGTATAGGGGCGTATCAAGTAAATAATACCTCGCAAATTAGCGAGATTTGGAATGTTACCAATGCGGGTTCAATTTCAGCAAAAATAAATGAGAACAATGCTTCAACACTTTCTTTTAAAGCTACGTTGGGAACTTCGAGTAAGTATGTTGCCGTGCACACAGGAGACTATTATACGCCTGTTAAAATAAATAATTCAAGAGTACTTAACCAGAACCTAAAAGGCTCTGTGTTTAAAGGGGAATCGGGCGATTTTCAAGATGTTGATTATTTAATTGTAACAGCTCCGTTTTTATTACAGCCCGCTTTACGTCTTGCCAATTATCATAAAAACAACAGTGGACTTACAGTTAAAGTAGTAACGACAGATAAAATATATGAAGAATTCAGTTCTGGTAAACAGGATATTAGTGCCATCAGGAATTTTGTACGGTATATATATAATAATGCCTCCGCTCCCGATAATCGTATAAAATATTTATGCCTTTTTGGGGATGCTTCAATAGATTACAAGGATAGAACTTCAGGCAATAATAATGTCTGTCTCTTATACACATCTCCGAGCCCACGAGACCTCTCTACATCTC
>CAJXPE010000187.1 GCA_913057965.1 uncultured Marixanthomonas sp.
TTTTTTTTTCAAGCAGAAGACGGCATACGAGATAGAGAGGTCTCGTGGGCTCGGAGATGTGTATAAGAGACAGCTATTTATTAGCGCTTCGAGAAAAAAGAAGAAGAGTGTATAAGGAAAATATAACTTGGCTTCAAGGATTTATATCCGGTGTCATTTTAACTGTTTTTGTAGCCTTACTATCTCCTGTGGTGCAATATGTTACCCAAAATTACATAACCCCAGAATATTTTAAGAACGTTATTGAATATTCGGTTACCAATGATTTAATGACTCGAACTAAAGCCAATGCGTATTTCAATATTACAAATTACATGTGGCAATCAGCATTTGGAGCATTAGGTTTTGGGATTGCTACAGCAGCTATAGTTGCCATATTTGTAAAAAAAGGGAAGAAATAGATCTTTCTCACTTTTACTATATCTTTTTTTAATCTTCTTCGTAAAGTAAACACCATATCGATTAAATTTTCCCCGTTAACCGTTCATTAACCGAACGGAGTTGTATCTTTTTCTACATTAGCCACAAAATCAAATATTTATAATGATGAAAAAAATACTATTACTACTTTTAGTTTGTGTAAGCAGTGTAACTACTACCCTTGCACAAGACTGCACTGTAGCGGCAACTTTGCCTTACTTAGAAGACTTTAGCAACGGCGATCCTGCTTGTTGGGAATATGAAAATACTGATGCTGCAGCTCCGGAATGGGCTTTCAACAACGGTATAGATTTAACTGGTGACGGAACGAACGACCCATTTGTAGGGCTTATTCCTACCAGTGTTTCTAATAGAGATAAAGACGATTGGGCCTTTATCCAAAAAATACAGATGGAAGCAGGAACAGCCTATAATATTTCTGTTGACTATAACTCCTTAGGTTTAGGAAATGCCGTAGCCAATGAAAACTTTGAACTTGTTATAACAGATGCACCAAACTCTACTGCAACTTTTAGCGAAGTTTTGAGCACCTATAACGACATTACACAACAAGGTTCGTTTCCAGGGAGTCCTGGTGACAATGTAAAAGAAAACGCCTATACTGCAACAGAAAATTTTACTCCTACCACTTCTGGCGAATATTATGTAGCCATTCACGCTTTAGGAGCTTCAGGGGATGATTCTGGAGTTTTTATGGTGTTCAATACCAATGTAGAAGAAGCACCTCTAGTTTGCGAAGCCGTAACAGTTCCTTATACAGAAGACTTTAGCAACGGCGATCCTGCTTGCTGGGAATATGAAAATACAGATGCCATGGCTCCAGAATGGGCTTTCAACAACGGTATAGATTTAACAGGCGATGGTTCAAACGACCCTTTTGTAGGGTTAATTCCTAACGGGGTTTCCAATAGAGAAAAAGACGATTGGGCATTTACCGAAAAAATACAGATGGAAGCAGGAACAGCGTACGAGGTTTCTGTAGATTATAATTCCCTAGGCTTAGGAAACGCTATTGCCAATGAAAATTTTGAACTCGTAATAACAGATGCACCAAACTCAACCGCAACTTTTAGCGAAGTATTGAGCACCTATAACGACATTACACAACAAGGTTCGTTTCCTGGAAGTCCCGGTGACAATGTAAAAGAAAATGCCTATACTGCAACAGAAAATTTTACTCCTACCACTTCAGGTGAATATTATGTAGCCATTCATGCTTTAGGAGCTTCAGGGGATGATTCTGGAGTTTTTATGATTTTCAATACCAATGTAGAAGAAGCACCTTTAGTTTGCGAAGCCGTAACAGTTCCTTATGCTGAAGATTTTGAAAACGGTGATCCTGCATGTTGGGCTTATGAAAACTCAGACGGCTTTGGCCCTGAGTGGATGTATAATGGTACTGTGGACATTGACGGTGATGGCACAAATGACCCATTACTATCAATCACTCCACCATCGGTTCAAGATGTATTAAAAGACGATTGGGCCTTTACTCAAAAAATTCAAATGGAAGCTGGAACCGAATATTTTGTTTCCGCACATTACAATACCATAAACTTGGGTACGGCAACGGCACACGAAACGTTTGAATTGGTCATCTTGGATGCTCCAAATTCCAACGCTGGCTTTCAAACCGTATTGGAAACCTATGGTGATGTAACGCAACAGGGGGCTTTCCCAGGCAACAACGATGGAGAAGATTTAGAATCACAAGCTTTTTTTACTGAAAAAGGCTTTACTCCAACAACTACCGGCGAATATTATGTGGCCATTCACGCAACTGGCTCAAACAGCACTCAAGCCGCACCCTTAATTATATTTGACGTAGCAGTGAACGACACTCCTATTGGTCCAGATTGTACTGAAGCCGCAACCGTTCCTTATACTGAAGATTTCAGCAATGGGTCTCCCGAATGTTGGGAATACGAAAACACCGATACCGCAGCACCTGAATGGGCTTTTAACGATGGTGTAGATGTTGACGGCGATGGAACGAACGACCCCATATTAGGTCTTATACCAACTAATGTTTCGCAAACAGCAAAAGACGACTGGGCTTTCTCTAAAAAAATTCAGTTAACAGCAGATGCTGAATATCAAATTTCAGCACACTACAATGCCCTTAACTTAGGAAATGCAACTGCTTCAGAAAATTTTGAATTGGTTATTACCGATGCCCCAGACAGCGGTTCGATTGTCGAAGTGTTGGGAACGTATAACGATATAGTGCAACAAGGCGATTTTCCTGGTAATAACGATGGAAATGATCTTGAGTCGCAAGCATATTTAGCTGAAGAGCTTTTTACCCCTACCACAACGGGTGAATATTATATAGCGATCCATGCTACTGGAACCAATGGAGCTGAAGCAGGTGGATTTTTATTATTTAATCTATCCATTGAGAACTTTATTGAGCCTAGTGATGGTGAATTATTTGTATATCCACAAAGCACTATTACTGGTGTAAATGGCAACGGAAGTGCTGCTGTAGGTTACAATACTAATGAAAATTTATTATGGCTAGAGCCAACTGGATTAAGCGCCATAGGAGGAATAAATCCTCAAAACGGAGTTGGGGGTGATGTGAAAATTTCCGATGATGGAAATACTGTAATTGGTCCATATACTAATCCTGATAATAACTTAAAAGAAATGAGCATGTACGATGTTCCTACCGAAACTTGGACGCCTCTTGGTGGTATAGGTGGGCAAAATGGAGACCAAATAAGCTCTGCTTGGGGCATCTCTGCCGATGCAAGTACTGTTGTTGGTCTTGGTTGGCTACCTACTTCAGGTGCTCATGCTATTTCTTGGACCGAAAGCACTGGAGTTGTTGATTTAGGATCTACCGTGCCTGGTGCCAGTAGTAGAGCCAATAATGTAAGCGGAGATGGATCTGTAGTTGTGGGTTGGCAAGATACAGCCACAGGTTTCAGACAAGCTGCAATTTGGGTAAATGGGGTTCAACAACTTATTTCTTTCCCTAATGGAGATAGAGCACAAGAAGCCGGTGCCATATCAAACGACGGCGTTTGGGTTGGTGGCAACGGAAACTTTGCTAATAATTTCCAAGCATATCGCTGGAGCGAAGCCACAGGAATCGAATCGTTAGGGCCAGCACTACAACCTGGATGGCGTGGTTCCACTACTGCACTATCTGAAGACGGAAGTATAGTGATAGGTTTTTATCGTCCTCAAGGCCCTGCTCTTTTTGGTAGTGGTTTTATCTGGACAGAAGCTTTAGGTGTTACTGACTTAAATGAATATGCTGAAGCATTGGGTATCGATACCCAAGGAGTTGTCATGTCGCTTCCTTTAGATATCTCAGCCGATGGGAGCACTATTGTTGGTGCTGGACGTGATACGAATAACCAACGTGTTGGTTTTATTCTGAAATTAGATGAAACGATATTGGGTACTGAAACCGTAACTCCAATACTGGACATATCTTACTATCCTAACCCTGTGAGTGATATATTATATATAGATTCGGCTATTGAAATAGAAAAAGTTTCTATCTATGCCGTAACGGGACAAGAAATAATTAGTAAAGATTTACAAGGAGAAAAAAGGATAAACGTTTCATCCCTTTCAAATGGAGTTTATTTTGTAAAAGCATTTGGAAACAATACTTCTAAAACGTTTAGAATCATTAAAAAATAGAATTTAGTTAATAGTTTTTTTTAATGAAGCCCCGGGACATTATGTTTCGGGGTTTTTTCTTAGAAAAGAAACGAAGAATATATTACTGAATTTTAACATTGCTGTAATTAGCATTAACGGTCACATTTCTACCAGCATTGCTATTTTTATTAAAACCCCTTACTAACACACGGTTATAGTTTTTAGTACGGTTTAGTTCTAATGATTTAGGGTATTGTAAGGTTGATTTTTTTCCGTTGAAATAAAAAGAAAAAGCAGCATCAGGTAAATGTAGTACCGCATCGGTATTCTCTAATAAAACGTCTATATTTTTAAACCCGTTGGAAACGTTCGTTACTTTTAAAGTACCGAAAGATCCCGCCAAAACAGCTTCTTTTTCAACATTACCAATTAACACATCACTCGAATTTGCCTGTAAATTAATAGAGTTTACTTCAGCTATATTACAATTTTCTACAAATTTAAGATAGAGCGTTCCGTTGTTCCAATTATTTACAATAACCGGTGCATAAGAAGCATTGATGAGGGTTTCGCCCCCATCAATACTATTTGCTGTAAAAGGCGAATGGTTTAAAGTCGCTTTTACGTTTACGGCATCTGCCATTTCGATTTTACCGTGCCGAACATTAATTTCTGTTTTGGCTCCTTTTGGCATTTTTATCTTTATGGTTTTGATTCCTTTTTGCGAAGCGCTCCCCTGCTTTCCAGTTTTACTTCCTTGGATAATGATGGTTTTATTGCCGTTAGGCCCTTGTATTACTTTTTTAGAGTAATTTCCATCTTCCCCATACTTCTCTTCCATTTCTTTTTCAAAACGTTTGCCCCAGGCTTCCATACGTTTTCCAAAGGACTCGCCCCAACCTTCCATTTTAGATTCCCAAATGGCTGCAATACTATCCGATTTTTCCTCGTTGTACTGTTCGGCAAACTCATCGCCCCATTTCTCCATTTTCACTTCAAAGTCTTTCCCAAACTTTTTGTCCATTTGAGCTTCAAACTTCTCCATATAGGCTTCTTTATCCTTCTGAAACTCTTCGTAATCAAAATCTATATTGCCAATATCTTTCAGAAGATCTTCTGGTAGGTTCGGAATTTTCATATTAGTAACCATAGGAACAATCATTTCTTCCATCATAGGCCCTAAAAAGTCCAATCCTTCCATAGAAGGCATGCTCGACATTGATGTCATGGCATTCCAATTAGCGCTATTTCCGCCTTTTGAATCAATCACAACTTTGTTGCTATTCCCCAAAACACTAAAGTCCCAATTATCAAATAATTCCTGTTTTTCAGCTTTTGAAAGTTTTTCACCATCAATATAGGCTTCAACCTCTACTTTGTCTTTGTTCCATGTTTCAAAAACAATGTTGGTATGGGTGGTGTTTACCGTTACGGTAACATCATCATCTACATTAAAAGTTTCTTTATACTCTTCTTGCGCTTGGCTAATTGTAGTAAAAAGTATTGCAATAACGAGTGTCGTTGCAGTTTTAAATAATATTAGTGGTTTCATTTTTTTGATTTTTTAGTTCTTTTAATTTGTTTTTAAGTTTGAACAGCAATTCCAAACGTAATTGCAAATTATCGATCAATGCGGTGATGGTTGCTTCGGTTGGACCTACTTCGTTTAAGTCTAAAGTAAGCCGTTTGTATTCTTTATCTAGTTCGCTTAGCTGTTGCATATAGCCATCGATGAGCTGTCTCTTATACACATCTCCGAGCCCACGAGACCTCTCTACATCTCG